>JAGCFY010000136.1 GCA_017649845.1 Paludibacteraceae bacterium | reverse complement strand
GCAGCGGGTAATGGAAATCTTCCATTATTTCGGTGCTCCCGATACGGTACTATATGAAGCGCACGCGCATATCGGCTCCGACAAGCTGCCCGGCATCATCAAGCGGATGCGCGAGTGTATCCTTGAGCATGGCGGAGAGATACATTTTGAGACAAAGGTTGAGACGCTTAAGTCATTCAAAGAACCGGTCATCCTCGCGATCGGACATTCTGCGCATGATACATATCGGATGTTAGCGACTGAAGGAGTGGCATTGGAGACCAAAGGATTCGCGATGGGTGTGCGGGCAGAACATCCGCAAGCATTAATCAATAAACTGATGTACCACTCCGCCAATGTAGAATATGTCGGAAATGCGAGTTACAGTTTGGTGACACAGGTGGACGGACGAGGTGTGTATTCGTTCTGCATGTGTCCCGGCGGACATATTGTACCGGCAGGAAGTACAGAGGGAATGTGTGTGGTAAATGGTATGAGTGCCAGCCATCGTAACAGTCCTTATGCCAATTCCGGCATGGTCGTTCAGATCAATCCGGAAGATATCTCTGGAGACGATCCGCTCCGCGGATTAGCGTTCCAAGAACAATTAGAACGCTTGGCGTTTGAGCAGGCGTACCATATACCTTTATCCGCTATTGCTCCGGCACAGCGGATGCGGGATTTTGTGGAAAGCAAGGCAAGTAAGGATCTGCCGAAATGCAGCTATTTGCCCGGTATTGTTCCGAGTCGGCTGGATCAATGGTTGCCGACTCATATAGGAAAGCGGTTACAGCAAGGATTCAGGGATTTTGACAAGAAATATCCCGGATTCCTGACCAATGATGCCGTTATCGTAGGTGTCGAAAGTCGCAGTAGCAGTCCTGTGCGTATCATTCGCGATCCGGAGAGTTTGGAATCTGTCAGTACACCGGGCTTGTATCCTTGCGGCGAAGGCGCCGGTTATGCAGGAGGTATAACGAGTAGTGCATTAGACGGTATTAACGCTGCGTTGAAGATAGCACAACAATAAAAAAGGCTCGCGTTTGCGAGCCTTTTTTATATAACTTTTTCTCTAATTAGAGAGCTACACCGAGAGCGTTGTATTTAACACCATTCTTGATGATAACGAGTTGACCGTTCTCGAAGAACTTAACAGCCTTCTCAGCAGCCTCTACGTTCTCAACACCTTGACCAGCACCGATTTGGATAGCCTTGATACGATAGCCGCCAGCGAACTCTTTGATTTGTACTTCTCCGCCGAGGGAAATATACTCAAGCGTTTTCCAAACATAACCTTGTTCGTCAGCGCCCTCACTACCCTTAGCCGGCAGAACGAGATCGGTAGAAACAGCTGATGCATTTACCGGGAAACCTTCACCCTCAAAGTTAGCAGCAGTACTGCCCTTAGCAGCAACCGTCAAAATGATTGCATCACCAGCTTTGGTATTCTTAAGAATCAAGATACCATTCTTGCCACCGTACTCATAGCACTTACCCGGATAAACAACGAATGCTTTCGCCTTATCCGAACCATTCTTAATCTGGAATACTACGTCCGGCTCAGCATTAATGTAAGAATCAGAAGCAACACCGCCCTTGATATCATACACATACTTACCACCATCAGGATTCGACTCTGTTTCATTCAAAGTAGCTTCGGAAACAGTCCAATCAGAGATTGCAGTACCAATAGCGGTCAGGTCTACAACCTTAGCGTTAACAGTCATAGCTGCAACAACAGCAGCTGCGAAGAGGAAAAATTTCTTCATGTTTGTTGAGTTTTAAATTGTTAATATTGTTGTTAATTGTAAAATGCTTTACAAATTCGAGTGCAAAGGTACTACATTTTTAGGGAACATGCAAGTACTTATTGCCGAAAAATGTGGAATTTTTGCTTTTTTACTCCGCTGCATCAGGATCTTTGCCGTTATAACGGACATTTTTGATCTTTTTGTAGTCCGTAATAGGCATCGGTTTGGGGTTGATCTGGCAGTTGGTGAAGTTGATATCCTCCGCCCATTCCAGTTTGATACCGCCGCGGTTACCGAGGATGGTCACTTGGTCAAAGAGGATATTATGAACCGGTTTGCCTTTGAGACCCTGGATATCAACTGCTTGTTTGGAGCCGATGCAAGTGATATTGCGGAAGGTGATATTGGACCAGTCGGGGAAGAAAGCATTCTTGTCGTCCGAATCCGTAGCGGACACACCTGCACCCTTGTCGGCATAGCCGGAGGAGATGAGGAACGCGGATTCGCGGATATCCTTCATGATAATATTATAGCAATAGATATCTTCGCACCATCCTCCACGTCCGGGAGCGGATTTGAAACGGCAGCCGATGTCCGTACCTTCGAAGCGGCAGTCTTTCACTACCAGACGTTGCATACCGCCGGAGAACTCAGAACCAATAACAAAACCACCGTGAGCACGATAAACGGTATCATTGGTGATCAGGAAATCGCGTTGCGGTCCGGCATCCACACCTTTCTGACCCACACCGCCTTTCATACAGATACCGTCGTCGCCGCAGGAGATATTGCAGTTCACGATCAGTGCCACCTGGATATTACCCGGATCCATGGCATCGCCGTTCTGTGCCCAATGCGGACAGCGGATATTAACGCCATCTATGATAAGGTTTTGCACGCGCGTGGGCACGAAATGGAACTTCGGGCTGTTGAGCAGATGCACATTCTCCATGAGCACATTCTTGGAATCGGTGATGTTGACCAGATGCGGTCTCATCTTCTCCTGAGTGATTGCATCCTTGGCGATATTCGGTATATTGTACTCTTTTTTGAGATTGAAAGGATACCACACTTTCCAGTTCTTACTATTACCGTCCTGCATGGTCACACCTCCCATAGCGAGCACTTCTTCCCAAACCTCGCCGTCCACAGCTACAACGGTAGGATCAACTACTTTCTTTTGCTTGATCGGACGCCAATATATACCCTGTCCGTCTATAGTACCGCGTCCGGTAATAGACACGTTCTCCAGTTTGGATCCGTAGATAAGGGCATGGCATTTCTTCGAGCCGTCACGAAGGGTATCATTCTTCTGGACATAGAGTTCCTTGTTGGTTGAACCGAGGATAACCGCATTGTCCGCAAGGTGAAGGTCGAGATTGCTGATCAGTTTGATCGGTCCGGTAAGCCATTGGCCATCGGGCACGAGGAGATGTCCGCCGCCTTGTTTCTTGAGATGTTTGAGAGCTTTGGCGAAAGCCTCGGTATTGTCCGTCACGCCATCATTCACACCGCCGAAATCAACGATATTTACCGTATAATCGGGGATCACAACAGGCTGCACGTGCTCCACTGCACAAGGCAGATCGGTGTAGTATTTGTCATAAGGATTCTGCGCGAAAATTGCAACACTTACTAATGCCAAAGCGGCTAGAATAATTTTTCTCATATTCGTTTTTATTAATACTCTTAAGATTTAGAACAAATCCTGTACCAAACCGTTAAGATATATCTCTAAATTGGTATAATTTTTATCCAAAGTATATAATTTTCCGTCTGATGATGCAGATTTATCCAAGCCATGCTCGTCTTCCCATGCATCCGGCATACCATCTCTATCGGTATCTTTAGGTGCAGCTTCACTCTTCAAATTCGGATAGCCGCCTACGTCAGAAGGAGAGTCGATGAGGCCTTTTGTTGACCCGTTAGAGCCATTATAAGTATATTTGCCTTCTCTTACCTCGCCTGCTATACGCGTATCAATAGCATCGCGATGAAGCGAGCAACCCGCCTTGGATAACACAGTCTCATAAGCTGCTTCGGCACTTTGCTCGTTTTTCAGGGCAGTTAGACCTTCCGTCCAACGGGAAGCAGCCTTAACCGCATCAGTTTTAACAGTCGAGCCCTCCCAATTATTACTTGTTACGGCCTCTGAACCATACATATAATTGCCTTCCAGCCAGAATTTACCGGGAATAAGGGTGTGGCCATCGGAACAATAGGAACAACTGACAGTAGGATCAACCAAGCGGGTCTTTTTGCTCGTCGCAGGACCATACTTGTAATAATTTTTGACCATATTGATCTTACGTGTCTGGTCATATCCTTCGCCGCCATAGGTAGAATTGCCTCCCCAATTGTACACCACGTTATTGACATAGTCAATAGGACCAAAACATTTGTTATTCACATAGGAGTGGTCGAAACGCGGGTTACGGCTGTCATGGTGAGCCAAGAGATTATGATGGAATGTAGCGTTTTTACCGCCCCATATGCCTCCATAACCGTGGTTCCCTTTCACATGCACCGATTTACGCAAGCTCTCCGTTATGAAGCAGTACTGGAGTGTAAAATCGGTATTGCCGTAACAACTGACACATTCATCGGTACACCATGAGAAAGAGCAATGATCTACGATGATGTTTTTGTGCTCGCATATGGTGAGCGCATCACCTTCCACTTTATTCTGATCCCCCATGCGGAAGCGCACAAAACGGATGATGACATTACTGGCTTTGACGACTACCGGATATCCGGCAATGCAGATACCATCGCCCGGAGCCGTTTGACCGGCAATAGTAAGGTTTCCACCCGTTATCTCCAGTTGGCTGGTAAGATGGATTGTTCCCGATACATCAAAAACGACAGTGCGTGTACCATCCATCTGCAGTGCTTTGCGCAATGTACCAATCATCGGTTGTTTGGTAGATGGATCGCGCGCATCCTCTAGCGTCGTCACATGCACCACTACGCCTCCGCGACCGCCTGTAGCATACATGCCGCCTCCTTCTGCACCCGGGAAAGCGGGTACAGAGGATGTAGGTGTCGGCTCCTCGCCCCCTCCTCCGCAAGCGCAGAGACAGAGGGCGAGACCGAAAAGGAGAGTGGCTATTTTAGTTTGGATAGCCATAGTCATTCCAGAGTGTTCCGTTCGATGCAGCGATATTCACCTCGAAAATCGGCCAATATTGATGCGTATCAATGTCGCTTTCTTTCCGGAAAAGATACCATTTATCTTCCGTCAGGAAAGGTATTTCGTCTTTATCAAAGAACGATTTTACTACCCATCCGTTCTCTTTTGTGCATTCAGCCGGTTTGGTAGCATCAACATCCAGACCGATAAAACGATCGATAACATATGCGGCTCCGTTCTGGGCATACTCATC
>JAGCFY010000135.1 GCA_017649845.1 Paludibacteraceae bacterium | reverse complement strand
TAAAAAGGTGTGGGGACTGAACATTTCACGAAGGGTTTATCCCTAAGGACTAATCTGTCTTATTCCACACTACGATGATAAATCGGCTGCAAAAGTACAACAAATTATTTGAATGTGCAAATAAAAATTTAAAACATACAAGGACTAAGTAAAAACCCCAAAAGGACTAGGGTTGGATTAATGCAAGCGAATATGACCGGGAGTGTGCGTTTCATAGGTTATTGTTTGTAAAATTAAAAAAACGTATAAAAAACAAAGAAGGTTGTCTCACGACAACCCAATCTTTTTACTTAACCTTAAATCTAATACCATGAAAAACACGGTGCAAAAGTACTGCTTTTTCGCAATTCTACCAAATATTTCTTGCAAAAAGTGCTAAAAAACAGAAAAATGTCAACTAAACTTTGCAAATTCAATCATTTAGTAAATCCGGACGTCTCTCGCGCGTGTGCTCCAAGGATTGCTCGTACAACCATTCCTCAATCTTAGCCTGATGGCCAGACAACAGAATATCAGGCACTTTCCATCCTTTGTACTCCGCAGGACGTGTATAGACTCCTGCTTCGAGCAGTCCGTCCTGGAAGGAGTCATTAAGGGCAGACTCGACATCTCCGAGCGCACCGGGCAAGAGTCGCACGATGGCATCTGTCATCATCGCAGCCGGCATCTCACCTCCGGTGAGCACAAAATCGCCGATGCTGTACTCGCGCGTAACAAGATGATCGCGCACGCGTTGATCCACGCCTTTGTAATGCCCGCAGAGGATGATGATATTCTCCTTCAAGGATAGTTCATTGGCAGCCTTCTGGTCAAAACGCTCGCCGTCGGGCGCGGTAAAGATAACCTCATCGTAGTGGCGTTCGGACATGAGATGACTGATGCAGCGGTCGATAGGCTCCACCTGCAGCACCATGCCTGCTCCAAAGCCGAAAGCGTAGTCATCCACCTTGCGATGCTTATCCAGCGTCCAGTCACGCAGGTTATGCACGTAGATCTCACAAAGACCTTTGGTCTTCGCGCGCTGGATGATGGAGTGGTTGAGCGGCGACTCCAGTAACTCCGGACAACATGTGATGATATCGATTCTCATATAGGTTGTTTGAAATGGTTAGGGGACGGGGTCATAGCCGGAACCGCCCCAGGGATGGCAACGCAAGATACGCTTGATGCCGAGCCAACCGCCTTTGAAAATACCGTACTTGAGCACCGCCTCCACCATATACTGGCTGCAAGTAGGCGTATAGCGGCACGCAGGCGGCGTGAGCGGCGAGATGAACACACGGTAGAAATAAACCGGCAACAGAAATGCTTTCCGCACAATTATTTTCCACTTATTTTCTTCAGGGCTTTGCATACGGCTTTTTCTATCGTCTCGTAAGGTTGTTCCTCTTTGTCGATATAATTGAAGGCAAGGAGGCAGTGAGAAGAGAGTATATCTTGGTTCAACCGATAGGCTTCGCGCATCAGACGGCGGAGACGGTTGCGCTTCACGGCACGCTTGAAGAGCGATTTGGGCGCCCATACCAGGACCTGCGTCTCGCCTTCCGTCGGTTGCCAGGTCACGCGCAGCGGCCAAGCCGTGAAACGCTCTCCGTCCTTATACAAAGCGGCTATCCGTTCCTGCCCGCACAACTTATTATTTTTTGAAAAAGTCTTCAAAAATCTTACTGATGCTTATCCAGATAGTCGGCTATCGCCATGGGCAGAGACGCAAACGGACGTCCGCTTCCGGCTTCTATATCCACGCGGAAACCGGCTTCCTCCAGCGCACGAATCGTTCCTTCGCCGAAAGCCGCAATAAGAGTTTTGCCTTGCTTCCAATCGGGGAAGTTCTCGCGCAACGAGGTAACGCCTGCCGGCGTGAACAGTGCGATGATGTCGTAGTCAAAAGGCTTGTCTGCAGGCCAAGGAGTGGTCACCGTGCGGTACATGATGGCCGGCGTCACTTCTACGCCGTTCTCCGCAAACATATTGATTTGCTCATCCGTATGGATATTCGACAGCACCATCAGATAGCGCTCGTTAGGACGGCGGTGCATAGCCGGCAGCAGGTCCTCGAACTTATTACCCGTCTCGGGGTAGAACACCTTGCGCTTGCGATAATTGATGAACTTCTGCAGATAAAGTCCCACTTGCTCGGAGTTGCAGTAATAATGCATACTGTCCGGCACCGTGAGACGCATCTCCTCACAAAGGCGGAAATAATGCTCTGCGCCCAGTTTGGAATTCAAGATAACGGCTGTATAGTCCATCGGGTTGATACGCTGCTGACGGAACTCGCGCGCCTCCAGTCCCTCGATATGAATGAACTGGTAGAAATCGCATTGAACGCCATACAGATCCTCCAAACGTGAGTAAGGGTTGTGCGCCGTCTCCGGCTGCGGTTGAGAAAAGAGAATTTTTTGTATCATAGGATAACTATCATTTGGGCAGATAAATAAACGAGTGCCGCCATCGGCAGCAACTCCAGTGTACAGAGATAAACGACGTAATACAGCAACGCCGGCAATGACACGACATACGTACGGATGCTGCGGTACACCCACATAATGAGAAACAGTATGATCGTGATACCCACTACCCATTGGCTGATCTGCGGATTGCCCAGCCTCAGCAGTATTAACAGCAACGGATAAAGAATGAGCGCAGCCAGCGTAGTGACGTTCGCATAATGGTCATAAACCTCTCCGAACTGGCGGGAAAGCGAAAAAGCGTAGTCGAGTAGCACATTGAAGAACATCTTAACCATCAACACCGCTACAATCAGTCCGAACACCGCAGCAAACGTAACAAACGGAAAGCGGTTCTCCGAATAGAAACAGAGGCAGAGCCCCATCGCCAGCGTTCCGATGCGGAATAATATCATACAGAACTGCCCGAACAGGTTATCCGGCGCATCCTTGTACATACGATCCGTGATGCGGGCGGTAAGCGTGACGGAAGCTTTGGATACAATACCCGGCTGCAACCATTCGCCGAGAATGCCGCAGATAAACAGCAGCAGCATAACCCATGCGCACCAAGGTGCGTTGATCGGAGAGATGATATGCATTATTCCGTCCATAGATATAACTTGTCGCCGCGACGAAGCAGTACGTCCGTTTTGAGCGAGAAATATTGTCCTTGTGTTACGCGCTTGGTCGGGTGGCCGTCAGTATCCCGCAGCCCTTGCGCTTTACATTCATATACACCGGTCGTCTCACCGGTGATCAGTAAGTCTTGCCCTTCTTCAATCGCATCTACCGCCTCCACGATAAACTCCGCCACACTGAGGTTCTTGAAGAAATTAGTGCACTTGGCGGCATAAACTTTCGTCCGCGTAGCTTTGTTACCATACGAATGCGTCCATTCGCCAAGGCGTTGTCCCAAGTAGTATCCGTCCCAGAAACCGCGGTTGAACACACGGCTGAGACGTTCGTTCCAATCAGCGATCTTCGGCTCTATCACCGCATCATCGGCATACTCGCCGCGTTGCCATGCCTCTACTGCCTCTTTATAGCACTTCACCACGGTGCTCACATACTCTGCTCCGCGTGCACGGCCTTCAATCTTCAGCACCCGGACACCCGCATCGAGCATCTTGTTCAGGAAATGAATAGTCTTCAGATCCTTCGGTGACATGATATATTGGTTATCGATGTCAAGTTCAAGGTCCGAACTCTTGTCCTTCACCGTATAGCCTCGGCGGCACACTTGTACACACGCACCGCGGTTGGCACTCAGGCCGTAGTTATTGAGGCTCAGATAGCATTTGCCGCTCACCGCCATGCATAGCGCACCGTGACAAAACATCTCAATGCGAATCGGTTGACCGCTGCGTCCGCAGATATGCTGGTCCTCAATATCTCGATGGATGAAAGTCACTTGCTCAAGATTCAACTCCCGCGCCAGTACCACCACATCCGCAAACTGCGCATAGAACTTCAGTGCCTCCGTGTTGGCGATATTCAACTGGGTGGATAAGTGCACTTCCTGCCCCACCTGTGCGCAGTATTGCATCACCGCAATATCACTCGCAATGACGGCATCCACGCCCACCGCATGCGCCTTATCGACTATCTCACGCATCAACGGCAGGTCCTCCGGATACATCACGGTATTCACCGTCAGATAGGTCTTCACGTTCGCCTCACGACAGGTCTTGACAATCGTTGCCATGTCCTCGGTCGTGAAGTTGACCGAACTGCGAGCACGCATATTAAGGTGCTCAATACCGAAATAGACACTCGTAGCGCCTGCCTGTATAGCCGCAGCCAGACTCTCCCAACACCCTACGGGTGCCATGATCTCTATTTGCGATTGGTTATTTGTCATTTGTGATTTAACAACCACTCTGCTATCTGTACGGCATTCAGGGCCGCGCCTTTGCGAATCTGGTCACTCACACACCAGAAACTCAGTCCGTTCTCATCACTCAAATCCTTACGGATACGTCCGATGAATACTTCATCTTTTCCGCTCAGGAACAGCGGCATAGGATAAATCTTCTGCTCCGGTTCATCCATCAGCACGCAGCCTTCTGCATTAGCAAAAGCCTCACGCGCCTCTTGCACACTTATCGGCCGCTCCGTCTCCACCCAGATGCTCTCGCTATGCGCCCGAAGCGAAGGCACACGCACGCAAGTAGCACTCACTTTGACATCGGAATGCATGATCTTGCGCGTCTCGTTGAACATCTTCATCTCCTCTTTCGTATAGCCGTTCTCGGTAAATACATCGATATGCGGGATGAGGTTGTACGCCAACTGATAAGCGAACTTATTCACCGTCACTTCTTCACCATTCAGCACTTGACGGTATTGCGTCTCCAGTTCCTTCATCGCCTGCGCGCCTGCGCCGGAAGCTGCCTGATAGGTAGCCACATGCACACGACGGATATGGCTCAGGCGCTCAATAGCCTGCAGCGCCACAACCATCTGAATAGTCGTGCAATTGGGATTGGCAATGATATTACGGGGACGATTCAAAGCATCCGCTGCATTCACTTCCGGCACTACCAACGGCACATCCTCATCCATTCGGAAAGCCGATGAGTTATCTATCATTATCGCGCCGAAGCGGGTGATATCCTCTGCGTACGCACGCGACACGCTCGCGCCCGCGGAGACAAAAGCAATATCGACGCCTTTGAAAGCGTCGTTGTGTTGCAGCAGTTGCATTGTGTGCTCTTTGCCACTAAAAAGGTATTTTGTGCCGGCACTTCTCTCCGAGCCAAAGAGCCGTAGGTCGGAGACCGGAAATTGCCGCTGTTCGAGAACAGCGAGCAACTCCTGTCCGACGGCGCCTGAAGCGCCTACAATAGCGATAGTCATAATTAAGCTAATGCTACAATGGTGTCAGCCTCAGCCTCTGTGAAGTTAACTTTACCCTCACGAGCCAGCCAACCGAGAGCCAGGAACAAATCCTCGTTTTTCAGCTTGGTGGCTTTCTTCAGAGCCTTAACGCCTTGAGCACCATTCTGCAGAGCACCCCATACGAGGCCTGCATTTTCGCCGATTTTTGCGATCATAATACCTTAAATTTTACAGTGACTAATAGGGTAACAATTATAATGGGGTTACCCTTCCCATTTCTTGAATATGAGGCACGCGTTGTGTCCGCCGAATCCGAACGTATTGCTCAGCGCATAGCGGATGTCGCGTTTCTGTGCCTTGTCAAACGTAAAGTTGATGCGATAGTCGATGTTCTCATCCGCATCCTCGGGGTCATGATTGATAGTCGGAGGAATGATACCGTCCTTCAATGCCATGATGCAAGCCAATGCTTCTACAGCACCCGTAGCACCAATCAGATGACCGGTCATCGACTTCGTCGAGTTCAGATTCATCTCATAGACATGCTCGCCAAACACGCGTTGGATAGCTTTCACCTCCGTCACATCACCCAGCGGCGTAGAAGTGCCGTGTGTGTTGATATAATCAATGTCCTGCGGTTGTAGTCCGGCATCTTTGAGCGCCAAACGCATCACGCGCTCTGCTCCCTTTCCTTCCGGGTCAGGAGCCGTCATATGATATGCGTCAGACGTCATACCCTCGCCTATTATCTCCGCGTAGATCTTTGCGCCACGCGCCTTGGCATGCTCGTAGTCCTCCAAGATAAGGCACGCAGCTCCTTCGCCCAGCACAAATCCGTCACGGCTCTTGGAGAACGGACGACTTGCCGTCTCAGGACTGTCGTTGCGCGTCGATAAGGCGTGCAGCGAGTTGAAACCGCCGATACCCGTGAAGGTCACATCTGCGTCAGCACCACCCGTCAGGAGCACATCCGCATGCCCCAAACGTATCTGGTCAAACGCTGAACCAACGGCATGAGAAGAAGACGAACAAGCGGTAGAAACCGAGAAACTCGGACCGCCCAACCCAAAGCGAATGGAGATCTGTCCGGCAGCGATGCTCGGGATGGCCTTGGGGATCATGAAAGGATTAAAACGCGGCACTTTATCGCCTGTTGCGAAGTCGCTGATCTCCTCCTCCATGGTCTGCAAACCACCCATGCCGCTACCCCAGATAACACCTACGCGGCTGCGGTCTTCCTGCTCCAGGTCCAAGCCGCTATTGCGGAGCGCTTCGTCTGCCACGCAGATAGAGAACTGGGTATAACGGTCCATCTTACGCGCCTCTTTATGGTCAATCACCGTCTCCGGGTCAAAGCCTTTCACCTCGCCCGCAAAACGCGTCTTAAACAGACTTGCATCAAAGCCCGTTATAGGCGCTATGCCGTTCTTTCCGGCCACCAACGCTTCCCACGTCTCTGCCGCGGAATTACCGAGCGGCGTCAACGCACCTAATCCTGTTATTACTACTCTTCGTAATTGCATCGTTTATTCTACTACACATAAAAAGCATACGAGTTTACAGTTGTCCCGTAAACTCGTATTTCACTTGTGGCCGCAATTTACTTTGTTGCGTTCTCCACGTATGCGATAGCGTCGCCTACGGTAGCAATCTTCTGAGTGTCCTCATCAGGAATCGAAATACCGAATTCCTTCTCGAACTCCATGATCATCTCAACGGTGTCGAGAGAATCAGCCCCAAGGTCAGTTTGGAAATTAGCCTCTTTTGTTACTTGAGACTCTTCAACGCCAAGCTTATCAACAATGATTGCTTTAACTTTTGCTTCAATTTCTGCCATAATACAAATCCTTTCAGTGATTATTTATGTGTTTTCTTTTCGTTTCAAACATTCGTGTTTCGCGTATATCGCAAAATCGGCTGCAAAATTACTGCTTTTTTTTGATATATGCAAATTTTTTGAATGTTTTTCTGCTTTTTGTCACTTCGAAATAGCATTCTTTCTCACTACTCCTCTATGATAAACTCCGGTGTATAGGGTTTGGAGTAAGTACCCTTCTGCCCATCGTTCTGGAAAAGGAAGGTCTCTTTCGAGATGAAGGTGTTCTTCAGAATAGAAGAATAGTACCTCAGCTTGATATCTCCCTCGTCACCCGTCGGAGGAGTGATGTAGAGGAAGAAG
>JAGCFY010000134.1 GCA_017649845.1 Paludibacteraceae bacterium | reverse complement strand
CGCTTAGCACGGATGGTTCGAACTATGCTTCTTTGACCAGTGTAAATCCGGGGCTTGTCTGCCGTGACGAATATGGCAATAGTTATCGTATTATCGGTATTGGTGAAAAGGCATTTCATTCGAATAACACTATTAAAGACGTGGACATTCCAGAATTTGTGAAAACCATCGGCAGATATGCGTTTAACAATGCTAAAGCGTTACAAGCCATTTATCTATCGAATAGCGAATTAGAGACAATTGAGGAATACGCTTTCTACGGATGTTCTGCATTAAACAACATCGTAACTCCATCCTCTCTGAAAACGATTGGCCAATATGCGTTCTGTAATTGCCCGGCGTTGAAGAATGTGCAGATTAATGAGGGAGCAACATCTATCGGCAACTGTGCGTTCCGTTGGTGCTCGGGTTTGAAGTACTTGCGTTTGCCTTCTACCCTCACTTCTATTGGCGATTATGCCTTCCAGAACTGTGCATCATTAAAAGAAATGCATTGCCATTTGGCTTTCCCTATCAATTTAGGGGAACATGCGAGTATCACCTTTGCCAATGCGCCGGCAACGGCTAAAGTGTATGTAGCCGGCAATCCAGCGGACTTCCGCATTACTGCGGGATGGCATATCTTGCCGATTCAGGATGACATACTCGTTACATCAGATGGCTTTAACTACATCTGCCATACCGATCACACAGCTACCCTGACTTGGGATACATACGAACTCATAGGTAACTACATAAAACTATCCGGAGCAAAGCAGATCCCTTCATCTGTCATAGCGGGCGGTAACGAGTATATGGTAAAAAGAATAGCAAAAGAAGCGTTAATGTATGCCTTCAATATCACAGAATTGACCATTTCCGACGAAGTCACTACTATAGACTCCGCGGCATTCATGAACTGTGGTATGACGACTTTGAACCTGCCTGCGCATATCAAAACAATACCGGCGGATATGTGCGATGGTGTGAGAACTTTAACAGAGATAAAGATTCCCGATGAAGTAGATACCATCAAATATAATGCTTTTAGCGGCTGCAGAGCACTATCCAAACTTATCCTTCCTGCGGGGCTGAAATACATAGGGCGCTACGCGTTTGATTACTGTGGCGAATTAAAAAGAATTTATAATTACAATCCTGTACCTATTGTTTTTGACACTAATGACGCTGCTACTATTTTTAGGAATGTTCCTTGTGCTGATGTTACGCTGTTTGTGCCTTTCGGTAGCAAAGAAGCTTATCAGAACGCGCTTGTATGGAAAGATTTCTACATAGAGCATTTTGACCCGCACGAAGGTATTGAGGAGCCTACCTCTGACTCCTCCCTGAAGGGAAGAGGACAGAAAGTGATCAAAAACGGTCAGTTGTTGATTGAGCGGAACGGAAAGACCTATAATGCCCTTGGCGCAGAAATAAAATAAGTAAAAGTGTATGGAGCAGATTACAGGTCCGTTACGAATCATCTTATTGAGTGCTTTAGCCTTTACCGCAGTCCTATGCGGATTGCTGTATTTCTTTCATCCGGTGAAGGGTGTATTGGTTATTCATCCTATCGGAGAAGCGCTGATACGTTGGTTCGCATATGCCGCAGGGGTGTTCGTCGTTTTGGGAATCATATGTATCTTCTGCAAAGCGGTTCGAACACCTACCCTCGTGGCACTTGGATGCTATGTAATGCTCTTTCTCTGCACGTGTGTGGTGATTAAGATATACGAGTCGGTTGATTACAAACGGCACAAGAAAGACATGCCGCAACCGCGCTATTGCATGGTCACCAAGCACGAGATCGCAGAGACGAACACCGGCAAGACGTATTATATGACCCTCTTCTTCGAGGATGACGAGAAAGAACAGGAGTTTTCGGATAATACGGCACCCTTGCCCTTCTACAGCCATGTGAAGTTGAACGACCGTGCGCGGGCACAATGTATCCAAGGTTCCGCGGGAATGGTGTATATCGTTTCGCTCCACAGAGCAGAAAAGAACAATCCGTAATTGACCAAATAAATAACAACTTAAATAATCAATGCTTATGAGAAAACTTTTCTATTCTTTAGCCATAGCGCTGATGGCGCTGATGGTTTCCATTCCGGCAAAGGCGAAAGTGTATAATGCCGGTACATGGGATGACCTGTACAAATTATTTAGTTTGGGTACAGATCCCTCCACACATACCGCTGTCGGAGCTACGGATACCATTCGCTTGACGGCAAATATCACTTTTGTAACCGGAGTACACGAAGGGTCGTTGTATGTTTTGTCGAATAAAACGTGTACTCTTGATTTAAATGGATATACGCTTGAACACGACCCGAATACGTCTACTTCTTCTCTACCTTATGCAATCACTATGTATGATAATAGTGTATTGAATATATTAGATTCAAGAGGTGGTGGACAATTGGTGAACAACAGTAGCGGTACATGGGCATTATACAGCACTAACTACTGGGGGAACGTAGTAAATTATAAGTACAGTGTATCATCTGCATGTATTGCTAACTTGTATAATTCGCGTTACAATGAGCCATCTCGAAACTGCACGGTGAATCTTTATGGAGGCAGTCTAATTGCAAAACATATCGGAGAGGAAACAGACCTTTGCTCCTCGGTGTTCTGTAGGCCCAAAATTGTACCGAATGTGATAGAACCGAAGTTGGCACAAGACTACCGTTGGGCATATATGCTGGACTTTAATGGGGGAGGCTATTTTGAAGACCCGAATATGACCGTCAATGTATACGGAGGAAGTTTGGGAAGTGTAAGAGCGTACAAATACACAAACAGAGCATGGGATGCAGATAAAGCTACCTATGATTATTATGATTCGGTGGCGCATTCCCATTTGAATGACAAAGTGGAAAATTATTTGACGTATACAACTAAAGAGTATTGCGGCAACCCTGTAAAAGTTAATCTCTATGGTGGAAATATAGGTCATAGCGGAATGAGTCTTCACGCACTAAACTGTGACAAAGGTTTTTCCGGCACATTGAAAGATGGTACGATCTACGGTATCGCTTCGGAGGATCACCTCAATAATTTCAACGGCGTGGCAGACGGCGTGCAGGTGTATCTGAACGGCACGCAGACTACGGTTAATGCCCTTAAGACGCAAGACCTGGCCGACAAGACCGTCCGCTTTGCCTATGAGCCGGATCTTTCCGTCAGTGGGATTGCTGTTACCAAAGACAACTGCACCGATATTATGCCGTGGGAAGAGTTCAAGGCTTCCTTTGACTACGCCACCAATACCCTCTATCTCAAAAGCCTTTCCAATCCGACTAATGTGCTGAACGGTATTCAGTTTGCGGATTTCGATTTAAGAATCGTGGTGGACGGCTACTGGCGCATAAACGGTTCTATCGTCGGCACCAACGGTGACCTCACCATTACTGCTAACCATTTTGCATTGACCGAAGAAGATGGCGACGCATTAGTAATGAAGCCGGGCGATAACACCGCTATCACGCTGAACGGACACCGCCTGACGCTCGCTAACCGCGTGCGGTTGTTGTGCTACAACAATGAGAGCGGTCATACCGCTCAATCCGCTGTCAAATGTCACGATATGTGGGTAAACAACAGCTGGTTCGACGCATGGGGAAAGAAACCGATTGTAGATTGTACCTATGGCAGTGTCGTCAATGCTACCATCAAAACCGGTTCGTTCAAGAATAACGATGTCATTCAGGTGGAGCCGAATATCACCAAATATGTCGTTTGGGTGGAGCCCAATGATTACAATGCCGGTTCTACCAACGGTGACGCTTACGTGGCGGAAGGAACGTCGCATACCGCTATCGCTACGCCTAACAGCGGTTATCACTTCCTCCGCTGGTCCAACGGCGTGACGGATAATCCTTATACCTTCGTGGTAACGCAGGATACCGTCCTGTATGCGCTCTTTGAGGCAGATGAGGTAATCAATTACTACGATATCACTGTCGTTTCGGAGGACGAGACGATGGGTACGGTTTCCGGCGGAGGAACGCATTTGGAGCAAGGCCAAACCGTCACCATCACCGCTACGCCGAACGAAGGGTATCAGTTCATGTATTGGACCACCGCGGACGGACAGGTACAAGGCGCTATCTCGCAATGGACGGTAACTAAAGACGAAACGCTCATAGCCCATTTCCGTGTAGCTCCGCCCGCTGACGCTTATATGCTTTGGGTGTGCGGTACGCAAGTAACCGGCTCCAACTCCGCCGATATCCTCGGCGACGGCGTTTGGAGTTACGACCACGCGACACGTACGCTTTCTACGATGAAGATGGCAACCTACAATATCGAGAACCACGGTTTCATTGAGGATTGGGTTACCGATGCGGACCCGCTGACCGTCGTCTTCAACCATTTGATTGATGCTACCTGTACCACAACGGATAACGTGATCCGTACGGCTATCGTCAGCACGAAAGGAATGACCTTTACCGGCTCCGCGTACAACGGACCTTCAGTAACTGCGAAAAACATGTACGTGGCTAATTTCAGCGATGTCTTTACCGTCACCGGACATATCACGACATGGCTCTATCTGCAGAACACTTCGGATTTCGGTAGAAATAATTTTAATAAAGCTATTCTGCTTGCAGGCAAAACACCTTCGCTGGTAGTGAACGGAGCGAACCTCGAGGTGCTTTCCGGTGTCGGAGAGTCAACGGGCTACAAAGTATCCAACAAGACCGACCAGGCTGCCAACCTCAGTCTGATTAACGCCGTAGTGGACGGCGGATCGATTAGCGCCAAGTCGCTCTATATATCCGATAACTCGCCCAAATACGAGGTCAACTATCTCACGCCGTCGCTCGAGAGCCTGTGCGCTGTAGGTGGTTTCAATAACTATTTTGAAGGAACGCATATCACGCTCCGTGCTTATCCGGCTACGGGATATCGGTTCGTCAGCTGGTCTGACGGCAACACCGATAACCCGCGTCTGATTATCATGCCGGCTCATAACGTTTATCTCGACCCGATCGTAGAAGTGGACGATAGCCAGACACCGAAAGGCGCGATCATCAATGCTTCCGCTACAGAAGGACAAGGTTCGATCGCTGACTTCACCTCCGGATGGTATGCCGAAGGTACCGAACTGACTATCACCGCTGTGGCAGCGGAAGGTTATACCTTCGTTCAGTGGTCCGACGGCGAAACGGCGAACCCGTATCTCCTGACCGTGGAGAACGGAAAGAATATCTCCATCACCGCTGTCTTCCGGGAGGGTCCGAAAGAAGGCATCGACACGCCCTACTTGTCCGACAAGTCTGACTCGTCTTCCCGCAAGTTCCTCCGCGACGGCATTCTCTACATCGAGCGCAACGGCAAAACCTACAATGCGCAAGGCCAAGCATTATAAATTGTGCATTGTGCATTGTAAATTGTGAATTGAAATTTGCGTATGTCGCCAAATTGTTGTATCTTTGCAGCAGATTTGAAAAAGTATATGCTCATAGTATCCGCTCTTCTCTCCATGGTAACCGCATCGGCTACCATGCGGGAGGAGGCGTATGCGATGGTAGATAGCGCTTATGCGCTTGCCATGGCAGGGGAAATGCAGCAAGCCATCGCGGTTAATAACGACGGTCTCTCGGCTGTGCCCGAGGACTCGATGGCTATACGGTGCGAGTTCTATTCCTGCCTCCTCTATTGCTATCATCGGCTGGGAGACTATCAGCAAGCCCTCTTTTACGGCGAAGCCTGTCTCGCTTTTGATGAGCAGGACGGAGATCCGGCGAATATTTCCGCTTCCTTGGGCAACCTGGCAGGTATCTATTCTTCCGCAGGTCAGCATGACGTAGCCGTCCGCTACCTCGAGCGAGCCATAGATATCGAAGAGTCGCTCTTGGCTTCCGATACGACACATTCACCCAAATCGCTCGCTATACGCAAAGCGATGTTAGGCGAAGTGCTGTTGGCTAAATCCAAGAGTCAGGACTTAGGAGCCAGAAACCAGGACTCGTTGCTCCATAAAGCGCTGCGGCTGACCGAAGAAGCGCTGGCTATCGATCGTTCGCTGAACCGCCGGCTGCAGGAAGGTATGCGGCTTGCGCAATTAGGACATATCTATTCTGCGCTGCGTCAACCCGCTCAGGCGCGACAGTGTAACACCGAAGCCCTCCTCATCGCACGCGAGACGGACAATAAGATGACCGAAGTGCTCTGTCTCTTGCAGCTCGAGCAATACGAAGAAGCAGCGGCTCTTGCGCAGCAACTCGGTTTCCGCAAACAGGAGTACGAAGCTTGCGATCACCTCTATGCCCGCGCCAAAGCAGCCGGCAAAAATGCAGAAGCATTGGCTTGGCTCGAGAGGACACGCGTGCTGTACGAGCAGTTGCAAAACGAAGAGACGCAACGACAACTGACCGTTGCGCAAGTGCAATACGATACCTTCCGAAAAGAACGGCAACTGGCGGAGCAACAGCAGGAGATACAGCAGAAACAAGCCCGTGAACGGCTCTTGTTGATAGGCCTCCTGGTGCTGGCTATCGTCATTGCCCTTTTGACCACTATCGCGGTGCTGCTTCGTCATCGCAAAAAAGCGATCGAGCAGCAGGCTGCAGATAAAGCGCGGCAGTACAGCATCCTCAGCCATGATCTCAAAAACCCGATCGTGGCGCAACGGCAGGTTATGGAGCAGCTCTACGCCGATTACACCTCCTATTCCGCAGAAGATATTCATCTGCGTTTAGGACAACTCTTGGCCGGTAGTGACAGTCTGCTTGACCTGCTTCGAAACCTGCAGGAGATCGTGCAGCTCCATCGCCGCCAACGCGCCGTACACCCCGTGCGGCTCGATCTGAGCGGACTCATCAAAGAGACCGTGGCAGCCATGCAGCCGATAGCGGATATCAAATCTATCACGTTCAACATCCAGGCGCAGCGACTCCTCGTCACCGCTGACCGCGAATCGCTTAGGACAGTGATTCGTAACCTGCTGAGCAATGCGATTAAGTTCTCGCCCAAAGGCAGCGTTATTGAGATCGGTACCACCGAAGACGGCTGTTTTGTCCGCGACCACGGCATCGGCATGGATGAAGAGAAAAAACAGGAACTGCTTTCCGCCAAAACACAAGTTAAGTCAACAACCGGTACAAACGGGGAGAGCGGAACCGGTTTCGGACTCCTCCTCTGCCGTGAGCTCATCCGGCTCAATAAAGGCACTTTGACTATTGATGGCTCACCCGAAAATGGAACGACAGTGAGGGTGAGAATTTAACAGCTTAACAATTTAACAGTTTAACGTTTTTCGCAGAAAAACCTTATGAATATCGCTATATTAGATGACCATGAACTGATACGCATCGGCATAGCCGGCGTACTGGCCAAAACAAACCATACTTTATCCATCTCCGTGGCTACGCCGGAAGATTTGTTCGATAAACTGCAAGCCGGCGAGCCGTGTGATATCCTCTTGCTCGATATCCTCCTGCCCGGTGCTAACGGCATAGAGATAGCAGAGCGGATGCGTGCGGAATATCCGAATATCAAGATTGTCGTGCTCTCCGTCGATACACGCGAATATACGCTCGTCAAACTGCTGCAATTGGGCATCGACGGCTTCGTCTCCAAACGCGGACCCATGGAGGAAGTGACGCGCGCTATTGACTCGGTGGCGGAAGGAGTGCCCTTCTACGGACGCGATATAGCCGTTCTGATCCGGGATATCACAGACGCACGGCTGAACAAAAACAACTCCCTTGTTCTTACGAAAAGGGAGCTGGAGATTATCAAAGCCTGCTGCGATGGTCTGCAGGGAAAAGAAGTGGCGGAACGGCTACATATATCCCTGCGCGCCGTGAATAGTCATAAGACGAATATCTTCAACAAACTCGGTATTTCTTCTTCCGTCGAGATGGTACGTTTCGCCATCGAGCACGGTATCATTTAGTCTTACGGTCTCTGTGCGCCGTAGCCGCTCTTGGCGCCGAAGAGTTTCAGCGCTTTGTCGAAGTTATAGCGGTTGCCGTACATCGAAACACGCCGCGTCTCGCTGCCCTGCATGTTCTGGCCCGTAGCGGCACGGAACTGGTTCGATGCCGAGTTGCGGTTAAAACTCTGACTGGAGGAGATCACCTTCAGGTTCGCTACGCCTGCCAGATAGTCCTGGTCAAACGCATCCAGCGCCGCATCGTTATCCGCCATCCGCAGGTTGTTCTCCGCACGAGGAAGGGTCTTCTCATCCACCATATCTTCGATATCCGTACATTGGATATTCGTCCATTTGCCTCCGCCGGCAGACGGCAGCTGCAGGTCCGCAGCGTTGATATAGTAATAGTTGTCGTAGAGGTTGGTGACACGCTTCGCCTCAATGACGCGGTCCGGACCCGAAAGGACATGCGTACGCGCTACGGCGGCGTAGTTATTTCCGATAAACATATTATGATGCACATCCGCGTTGACGAGCGTCATGAACTCATAACCGTAACCCATATCCTCCATATATTTGTCGCGGCACCAGGAGAATGCCACGGTGTTGTGATGGAAATTGATATGCGATGCCTCGCCGTTCTTGTCGCCTCCGGCGATACGTACGCCGCCGTAACGGTTGGAGAGGATCACATTATTGTATATCTCCACTTCGCCGCAACGGGTATTGATCTGTATGCCGAAATAGGTGCAGTTGGCGATGAGGCAGTTACGGATGATCACGTTTCCTGCTATCCATCCCATCGACCGTATACCCGGGTGCTCCACTTGTGGAGGGATAGCATCTACCATACGCCCTGTCTCAAAGGCTGCAGAGGGACATCCGTTGCGCTCGTCAGTCGGGTCATTGGGCATGTAGAAAGCTTCCAGACCCTGGTCGATCATGATACCGTCGATGATGATCGTTCCCTTCGGCTTCTTAGCCATCGCGTCGTCCAGACCGCTGATATGTATCAGACCCTTGGCGCCGTTGGTGCCTAACTGGTCCTGGGTAGGCTGGATGCGGGTGATGTATTTCAGCGGATTGCGCTCCGTGAAGTCTGTATTCCATCCGCCTTCGATAGTTACCCAGCTGCTGATCTCGATATATCCGGCATTTGCAGCACCGAGGAAATTACCTTCGCTCACGCGGATCACTGCGCCCGATTCGTTATTCTCCTTGATGATATTCAGCACCGCCTGGATATCTTTCTTCGCCGTCTCGACGCTCAGTCCGTCCGCGCCGCGGGATTTTCCGTTGACGCTTACGTAGTAGATTTTCGCAGCCTGGTTCGTCTGCTGGCTCTTCTGTTGCGAAGGTTGGTTAGCGGGTGCCTGCTGTGTTTTCGGCTCGTCTTTCTTCTTGCCGAGTTGTTCCAGACTACCTACGATGCGCCCGAACTGCGCACTGGCCGGCATGGCGGATAGCATCGCCGCCAGGATAAGAAAAATAATGCTTTTCGTCTTCATATTCGTATCGATTTTAACAGTTTAACGGTTTAACAATTTAACGGCTTAACGCACTTCTGTGCCTAATACGTTATAGACCTTGCCGTCGGGTAGGGCGATGTAGATCCGGCCGTTGATCATGTATTTGCGGGCCTTATCCTGCGGCACAGGAATGAACTCGATACTTTGCGGTTCATCCTCAAGCAGTGCATCAAAGGCCATGTCTTGCTTGACGCAGGTATAGGCATCATCGGCATATTCGCCGCGCGCTTTCCATCCGCGGAAGAGTTTGCCTTCCGGCACTTCTGCCACAACATCCGGAGGTGTAGCGGCACCGCCACAAGAGACCTCTTGCGGTTCATAAACGCCATCACCATATACAGTACGCCAGTAGCCATCAAAATGTCCTTCGCAATAGAAGAGGACTTGATGTTTGTGGCGTGTAATAGTGAGCGTACCTTCTCCATATCCGCGCGGAACAACTACCCAGTAATTGCCTGCATCTATTGTGTTGCCGGCGGGCGACGGGAAGAATTGGAACTCCAGCGGGCACGAACGGACAGGCGTAAAGGCGCCGATAGTATCAAGT
>JAGCFY010000133.1 GCA_017649845.1 Paludibacteraceae bacterium | reverse complement strand
TAATAGTAGATTTTTGTTTGTGGCAAGTGGCGGCGGCAGAACTTAGCCATACGGAGGTTGAAAGAAGGGTAGTCTATCAAAATCAGTACGTCCGGTTGTTCGGTACGGATAGCTTGACGAGCAATGCGGAAATTAGTTTGCACATCGTGCCAGTGTTTTATAACAGCAGCAAAACCCATAAATGCCATATGGCGTATATGCTGATAGAGCCGGCATCCCGCTTTCTCCATTTGGTCGCCTCCCATACCTGAAAAAGAGGCATCACGATCGCGTTCCTCTATCTCGCGCATCAACGCTGAAGCATGTGCATCGCCAGATACCTCACCTGCTATGATAAAATACTTCGCCACATCTAAACATTTACCACATCCATCACTTGCTTTGCCAAAGCGTTTGCTTCTTCCATGGTGGCAGCTTCGGAATAGACACGGATGATAGGTTCGGTATTGGATTTACGCAGATGAACCCATCCGTCCTTGAAATCAATTTTGATGCCATCGCGGTCATCTACCCGTTCGTTTTTATAGAGCTGTTTTACCTTTGCTAAAATAGCGTCCACATCTGTCTCAGGCTTCAGATCTATGCGGTTTTTGCTGATGCAATAGTTGGGCAATGTCCGCCGTAACTCACTTACTTTCGTGTTGGTGCTCGCCAGATAGCTGAGGAAAAGCGCTATGCCCACCAGTGCATCCCGACCATAATGGCACTCGGGATAGATCACTCCTCCGTTTCCTTCACCACCGATGACAGCACCTACACGTTTCATCTCTGCTACAACATTCACTTCTCCTACGGCACTTGCGCTATATGTGCCTCCGTGCGTCTTGGTGACATCACTCAGCGCCCTGGTGGACGACATGTTACTAACAGTATTGCCCGGTGTATGCTGCAGGATATAATCCGCTACACTGACCAGCGTATATTCCTCGCCGAACATCTCGCCGTTTTCGCAAATGATAGCTAATCGATCCACATCTGGATCAACTACAAAACCCACATCCGCTTTGCCTGACTTAAGCAGGTCGCTTATCTCGGTTAGATGTTGAGGAAGTGGTTCGGGATTATGAGGGAAATGACCGTTCGGTGTGCAGTTCAGTTCAATAATCTTCTCTACACCAACGGCATGCAGGATAGCAGGAATAGCCAAGCCTCCTACCGAGTTCACGCAGTCAATCGCTACGGTAAAATGCCTTCTCTTGATAGCTTCAACGTCAACCAGTTTCAGTTTTAACACTTGCTCTATGTGATAAGGTAAGTAGTCCTTGGTTGTCATATGACCTAATTGGTCTACTTCTGCGAAACAGAAGTCTTCTTTCTCCGCAATGGCCAACACGCCTTTCCCTTCTGCATCGTTGAGGAACTCTCCCTTCTCATTCAGCAATTTGAGCGCATTCCATTGTTTTGGGTTATGGCTAGCAGTCAGGATAATACCTCCGGCGGCTTTCTCTCCGGTAACAGCCAGTTCTGTTGTCGGCGTAGTAGCCAAGCCGATATTAACCACATCGTATCCCATGCCCATGAGCGTACCGCAGACGATTTGCTCCACCATCTGTCCGCTCAATCGGGCATCTCTGCCCACTACAATCTTATTGTTCCCGGGCAATACTGTACGGCGTTGGGAAGCATATGCTGCCGTAAAACGAACAATATCCACGGGGTTAAGACCTTCGCCTACACGTCCTCCTATGGTTCCGCGGATGCCGGAAATACTCTTTACTAAACTCATATTATTGCTTTACTTTGATTTTGATGATATACACATAGGGCGTAACGGATGATTGTTCTTGCGAGAAGCCTAATTTGCTGGGCACAATGATTTCACACTGCGAATCGGGGTATTTCATCAGCCGTACAGCCAGATGCCATGCCGTTGATTCGCATTCGCTCGTATTCAAATAATGAAATTCATACGGGAAAGCTTGGTCCAAAGTTGACCAATAACTCAAAGTGTCAGCATGCTCTGTTAACCCAAACTGTTTATATCTGGCTACAATTAAATCATTGGCGATGATTTTTAAGTTCACGGTATCGATTTTCGTAGGGCTGATGGAATCAATCCGCACAGAATCTCCCCGTGAAATAAGGTGAAAATAGCAGTTATCTACTCCAGCCACTTTGTAAAATTCCTTTTCTCCCCATATATGGTCTGGACCGGGTTCTTCCGTTACAATCTGCAATCCATTGCGACTGATATAGTTTGCAATCAGTTTGTCTTCCTGGTCGCGTAGTCTGGAATAGGTGTTGTTGTTGCATCCTATTGTGATGAGAGCAACCCCCATTAAGCCTAATAAAATACTCCTTTTCATTTATCTCAATTCTAATTCAATCATTACGTTTTCGTATGGAGGAATAGTCTCCGTACCTTTTATTCCATATGCTGTATACCATGGAGCGAACATTTTAATTTGCGCTCCGTGGTGCCATTCGCGTATATTAGCGTCGATAGCCGCCGGTAGTTCCAGTTTGCCTACGCAATAGGTGGCTTCGCTATCTTCCAGCAGTTGCCCGGCCAGATTATAAATCTTCATATGCACGATGCATTCTTCGCCCATTATTGGCATCGGCCGATCGATGTCTCCACGTTCGATAATAGTGGCCCATGCGTTGCCGGTGTAGAGCGCATAGGTCTCTTCCTGCGTCTGTACCAAAGTCGCCAGCTCCTCATCGGCAGCCTTAGCTAACTCCATGTTCAGTTGCATCAATGCCATTTGCGTACTATCCGGCTCCGGAGGTCTGCTTTTCCGCTGACTCGGTATCTGTGGCGCTTTATGGCCACAGCCTGCTGCCAGTACAATCAAGCAACAAAGTATGAATTTCCCACCTTTCATTTGCCTCCTTTTTCTAATGCAGCACGGCGATATTCGCTTGGCGTAACACCATAGGTATTCTTGAAGCATTTCGCGAAATAGCGGCTATCGTTCATACCTACCATGTAGGTGACCTCGGTAATGTTATATTGCCGCTCTTCCAGCAGTTGTGCAGCGCGTTTGATACGCATTTCGCGGATAAATTCTACAGGGCTTAGACCTGTCAAACTTTTCAGTTTATTGAAGAAGACTGTGCGTCCCATACCCATTTCTTCTACCAATTCATCCACTGTCAATGTGTTGTTATCCATCTGCCGTTCCATGACATCAAGCAATTTCGCCAAGAAGGCATCCCCCGGTATAGGCTCATCCGTTTTTTGCGGTTCTAACCTCATCAACCGCTGACGATAACTGTGCTCTAATTGCTCGCGTTGCACTAAGATATTATGTACTCTTGCCCGCAGATATTCCGGCTCAAAGGGTTTGGTTACGTAATCATCCGCGCCGTACTCCAAGGCTTGCAAACGGCTTTCGATAGCTGTCTTGGCTGTCAGCAGAATAACCGGAATGAAGTCAAAATCCTTGTTCTGCTTGATAAACTGGGTTAGTTGCAGACCATCAATCTTCGGCATCATAAGATCAGTCACTACTAAATCTATCGGCTTTGTGCGAATGATTCGTTCAGCTTCTTCTCCATCTTCAGCCGATTCAATATGGTAATCGCGGCTTAGTATCTTAGTCAGGAAATTACGCATATCCACGTTATCATCTACAACCAAGATAGTGCGCGGAGAATCTTGCTGATCTTGCTCTAATTGTTCCATTTTATCCTCAAAAGTAGGCGATACATCCGTTTGCGACGTAGAAGCATCATCTGCTATAAACTCTACATCATCACTGAAATGCTCTTTACCTGTATGCAGTAATATGGTTATTTTCGTACCTTTGCCTACTTCGCTCTCCACCTCGATATAACCATGATGCAGGTCTACCAACTCCTTAGTTAGGTTCATGCCGATACCTGTACCTGTTGTACCGGTGTTATTGAGTTCGTTATTACTGGAGAAACGCTCGAAGAGTACGTTTCGTTTCTCCGGTGCGATACCGACTCCTTCATCCTCCACAGACAAGGTTACAAATCCGGGTTTGGAATCCACAATGACGCGGATCGATTTACCGGCCGGAGTGAACTTGAAAGCATTACTTAGCAGGTTCCAAAGGATGGTGTCCATGCGCTCGCGGTCCACCCATACGGTCGAGTCTTCCGCGCGGTTCTCAATCTCGAAATGGATATGCTTGTCGTATGCTTCCTTGCGGAAGTTTGCACTCGTCTCTTCTACTAATTCGCTCAGCAGCGTCTGACGCAGTTTGAGTTTCATTTTTTGGTTTTGTACCTTGCGGAACTCCAGTAGTTGGTTGACCATCCTCAGCATGCGCTGGCCATTGCTTTGTACAATTTCCAATTGGCTGCGGACGCTCTGGCTAATCCGTTCGTTTTGCAGGATATTCTCTATCGGTGCTACAATGAGTGTGAGCGGTGTCCGAAGCTCATGACTGATATTGGTGAAGAATCGGAGTTTGATATCTGTCACCTGTTGCTCTACCAATACTTTCTGCCGCAGTTCGTTATACGTGCTTACGCTGTAAGCAGTTAAACCGATGATGATCAGTACACCTATGATATATAGGGCAATAGCCCACCATGAAAGCCAAATCGGTTTTTCCACGTAAATGACAAGTATCTTCTCATTATCTACGTCGCTTCCCTCGCGGTTGGTGGAGCGTACGTGGAAGGTATACTCGCCGTGGCGCATGTTGTTATAAGTCACTCGCCTTACCTCTTTGGCGTATTGCCAATCTTTGTCAATACCATCCATCTTGTAGGCATATACTATCTTGTGCGAACTGGTAAAATCCATTGCCGCATATTCGATCGTTACGTTACTGCCGTGCGCAATCCGGATGGTATCGCTGTTGAATTCTTCGTCCTGTGCTTCGATTCGTGTGATTCGCATCGGAGGAACAGAGGTCGAGCGGCGGATACGAGTGGGATCGAACGAACAATAACCGTTGGAGTAACCGAATAAAATCTGTCCGGAAGGAGAGAGCATGGCTTCAGCTTCCGTGAAATAGGTGTTTTGTTCGCCGTCCAACGCATCGTAGTAATAGAGATTTCCCGTCTCGAGGTTTAATTGCGCAATATCACTCTCGGAAGTGAACCAAAGGTTCTTTCCGTCACCCGTCAAACTCAGGATAATATCATGGAATGTCTCCACACGTACTATTTCCAGATTGGGATCTTTTGGAGCGAGGGTGAATAATCCTCCTCCGAATGAGCCAAGCCATAGTCTATCCTTGTCATAATATATCGCGCGGATATCATAACTCGGGATAACGGTGCTTCGCCGTGTGCTGAGATTGATAAGTAGGATTCCGGTGGTAGTACCGCACCATAGGTCATCATCTACCATCTCGATATCACGCACTTTCATGCCCTGACCAATAACCTCGGGTTGGTTCCACCCTGTTCCGTTCCATTTCAGGATATTCACGCCATCGCCATAGGTGGCTACATAGATACTGCCGTCTTCTCCTTCTACAATATCGTAGATATCGGGATGTGAAGTAGGGATTGTTTTGCCGGTTGTGATGTTTTTTAATCCGGTCCCTTTGGTGCCGTATAGCATGCCGTGCTTGGTTTCTAGTGCGCAATAGACATTGGTCTCGGATTTTACAAGAGGTATAATGTCTCCGTTGTGTTCGGCTGCAAAGGCACGCACTTCCCCGTTATCCCGTTCTGATTTGCGCATGTCGTGGAGCTGGTATGGTGTCGGATCCATGTTTACGCAATCCACTCCGCCGTCATATGTCGCAATCCACATCTGACCCTCTCGGTCCATATAGGCGGTGTGGATCATATTGGTCAATCCCTCTATCGGATAGACTAATTCGTCTTTTTCAGGGTCGTAATAACTCCATCCTCCTCCGGTAGGGTTAACCCATATACGTCCCTGTGTGTCTTCCAATAGGAAGAAATTCCATCTCAGCCGTCCGGCATAGCGGTTGTCTAACGGTGGGGTAAACCGCTTCCATTGTCCGAATCGGTATCTTAAGATACCATTACTGTCATCCGCCTGCCAAATCATCCCGTGCGAATCTACCTTCGTCCTTTTCTCTGCCTCGTTCATCTGGAGCAGCATCCCTTCCGGTAGACTGTCAAACGGTTGTTCCGTGGTGCTTTTACGTGCCTCGTCCAGCCGGTAATAATGTCCGTCATAGGTGCTCCACCATATTCGCTCCTCTTCATCCTCATAGATCATCGTTACGCGGTTGTTAACCTGCGCCGCCTCTCCGTCGCTCATCGCTTTAAATACCTCGAAAGTATAGCCGTCAAAGCGGTTCAAACCGTCCCAGGTACCAAACCACATGAATCCCTGCCGGTCCTGCATAATAGTCATGACGGTATTTTGACTCATGCCGTCCTTGATACTGTAATGTTGAATGACATAATGTTCCTTGGCGCTCGCGCTGAGCAGAAGGAATGGCAATATGATCAATAGGAAGAAGCGTTTCATAAGTACCTGCGTTTTAAAATTTTGAAATCCTAAAATCCTTTTTCGGCTACTCGCTCGAGGTATCGGCCGTAGTTGGTCTTCATCTCTTTGCCCAGGGCTGCGAGCTGAGCTGCGCTGATCCAACCGTTTCGCCAGGCGATCTCTTCGATACAGCTGACATAAAAGCCTTGTCTGTTCTGTATGGTAGCAATAAAATTGCCGGCTTCCAACAAACTGTCGCAGTTACCGGTATCGAGCCATGCAAACCCGCGGCTGAAGAGTTTTACCTTTAAGGTACCTTCCGCCAGATAGAGTTTGTTCAGGTCCGTAATCTCGTATTCTCCGCGTGCGCTGGGCTTGAGGTTTGCTGCTTTTTCGCATACTGTATTGTCATAGAAATACAATCCTGGTACGGCATAATTACTCTTGGGCTCCGCCGGTTTTTCCTCCAGACTCAGCACTTTGCCTTCTTCGTTAAACTCCACAACGCCGTACGCTCTCGGGTCTGCTACTTCGTATCCGAAAATAACAGCACCGCCTTTTTGAGCATTCTCCACTGCTTCTTTGAGCATATGACCGAAATGCTGGCCGTAGAACATGTTGTCGCCGAGAATCAGACATCCAGGTTCACCATTCAGGAACTCTTTTCCGAGCACAAAAGCCTGAGCCAAACCGTTTGGCACTAATTGTACTTTGTAACTCAGTTTCATGCCTATACGGCTTCCGTCGCCCAATAACTCTTCGAACATCGGTAAGTCACGGGGTGTGCTGATGACGAGTACCTCTCGGATACCCGCTAACATCAATGTACTCAACGGATAGTAGATCATCGGCTTGTCGTAAACCGGCATGATTTGCTTACTGATGGCTTTGCTCAACGGATACAAGCGAGTCGCACTGCCTCCGGCCAAAATGATACCTTTCATAGTATTGAATTTTATTTTGGCTGCAAATATACAACAAAAAAATGACACATGCAAATAATGCGTCAATTTTTACACATTTTATGTGTATTTTTTGTTAGAAAAGGGCCAAAATGGACACAATAAGAGTGGAGAACATCAATATTGGCATCTGTTTATCCAATTTCTCGGTGTGCGTCCATACATACCATAGATGCCATGCCCAGACAGGTAAAATACATAGCGTCCATCCATGTCCGTAGATGCAGAAGATGGCTAAACAGCCGACGATAAGAATAGTGTGATAAATCCTGCCTCCTGTTTGCCCTAACAGTCCTGCAAAAGTATGTTTACCATGTTCTTGATCGTTTGCCATATCGCGGATATTATTAAGGTTTAGCACGCCTACGCATGGCAAGCCGATAGCTGTGCCACACCATGCCGCTTCCCACGTCATCGTTTGTGCCAATAGATAGAATGCACCCATGGTGCTGAGCAGTCCGAAGAAAAGGAATACACCCAAATCGCCCAAACCTATGTAGCCGTAACTGTGTTTGCCGAGTGTGTATGTAATGGCTCCGCTGATGGCCAGGAAACCTAAAGCGAAGAATCCTAGACTTTGCAGGGTGAATATAGAGCCGAAAGCACTGTAAATCAATGCGGTACCAAACAGAATGCAGAGGCATAAAAACAGCCAGATCATACCTTTAATTTGCTTTTCTGTAATAGCTCCGGTCTGCAGACCATATGCGGCACGGCCATGCTGCTCCGCATCGGTGCCTTTCTGGGCATCACCCAGTTCGTTGCTGAGGTTGCTCAATATCTGCAAACTCAGCGTAGTGCAAATGGCTAATACAAAAACGATAATACCTCTCCATTCAGCCATGAGGTCCGGCGATGATTTCCATGCTAATCCGCCTCCTAAAATAATGCCGGACATGGAAAGCGGTAATGTCCGCAAGCGCAATGATTGAATGTACGGATTCATAATCTTTTCATAAAACGGCATTTTCGCCGGTTTCGACTGCAAAATTACTATATTTTTTTAGAATGTACAAGAATTTGTACACTTTTTAAAGCAAAAAAGAGGCTTGCAAGCCTCTTTTCTGTGGTGCCACCGAGAATCGAACTAGGGACACAAGGATTTTCAGTCCTTTGCTCTACCAAATTAGATATGGCACCTTGCTTCTTTCGAAAGCGGCTGCAAAAGTACTGCTTTTTTTTGAATTGACCAAATTTTTCAGTGTTTTTTTTGCAAAAACTTGCATTTTTGAGTAATTTTTAGTACTTTTGCAGTCAAAATCAGGGTAATTATGGAGTTAAAAGTGATAGCATATGCTCGTAACGGTCATACGGACAAGTTTGGTATTCCACGCCAGAGCAGGGAGGAAAGTCCGATTTTGACACATATCGTTTTTGAGCCTGAATACAATGTACGTGAAGCGCTGCGTGGTATTGAAGGTTACAGCCATTTGTGGTTGATTTGGGGATTTTCGGAAGCACAAAGAAAGAATATACAAAATACAAAAGACTGGAGTCCGACGGTGCGACCGCCACGTTTGGGCGGCAACAAACGGATGGGTGTTTTTGCCACGCGTTCACCTTTCAGGCCTAATCCAATAGGAATGAGTAGCGTAAAGCTGATTAGGGTACAAAGGAACAAAGAGCAAGGTACAAAGGATGAGCGGTTAGAGTTAATTGTAAGCGGCGCAGATGTGCTGGACGGTACGCCGATTTATGACATCAAACCTTATTTGTCGTTCAGCGACAGCCATCCGGATGCTCAGAACGGGTACGCGGAAGCTTCAAAAAATCATCGACTGCAAGTAGTGTGGCCTGTAGAACCTACCAGCAAACCACAAGCTGAACACCTCTCAACACTCTCAGTAATGTCGCCGAAAATCCGGGAGGATATCGAATACATTTTGTCGCAAGATCCGCGCCCGGGTTATCAAGATGATCCCGAACGGGTATATAAGATGGATTACGGAGGCTGGAGAGTGGAATTTAAGGTGGATTTAAAATCACGCGTATATATACAAAGTATATATAAGGTGAACCGGGATACGGTATGACCTCGGCATGATTCCGAGAAGACCTCGATATGAACCCGAGATAACCAACTAAATACCCCGATAATACCTCGGTAAAGTTGCTGAAAAACATCTTGTTTTAAAATTTTTAGAAAAAAATTTGTTCATATCAAAAAAATGTAGTACCTTTGCACGAATTTTTAACAAAGTTAAACCATGAAAAAAACGATTCTTTTAGTATTTTCCATATTTATGCTCGCGGGCGCGAGCACGCTGGGTGCGAAGAATATAGGTGTTCCCGCAGAATGCGAGGATGTGATGTTGCAGGCATTTTACTGGAACAGTTATAACGGGAATGCGAGCAGTACCAAATACGGTCGTACCAAATGGATCGATTTGCTCAAAGACACTGCGGCTATCAACGCGAACTTCGACGTCGTATGGTTCCCACCGAGTGCAGGACCGACGGGCAATGGCGTAGGCTATTCGGCTAAGCAGTATAGCAACCAGGAAAGCGACTGGGGCACCCCTACTGCATTGAATAACCTGATCAATGCGTTGCATAAGGGTAAAACGAAAGTGCTGGCGGATGTGGTTCTGAACCACCGTGGGAACCTGACGAACTGGTGTAATTTCTTCACGGATAATTTTGGCAGTTACGGTACTTACACGCTGACGCAGCAACATATCTGCCGGAATGATGAGTGCTTCACGGATTCGAAATCCAGCTGTTACAACGCGGCTTATACGGACCGCGGGGCGAACGATACGGGCGATAATTTCGACGGAGCGCGTGATCTGGATCATACCAGCGAGTATGTGCAGAATTGGTCGAAGGCTTATACACAGTGGTTGCTGAACACGATGAATTATGACGGTTTCCGGTACGATATGACCTTGGGTTTCCACGGTCGGTATCTGAAGATGTACAACGAAGCGGCTAATCCGTATATCTCGGTTTCGGAGTTATGGCAGAGTATTGCCCGTCAGAAACAGCATTTGCAGGAGTGTGACTCAAATACGATGATCTTTGATTTTCAGACGAAGTATTCATTAAAAGGAATCGTGACGGGTTCGTATGGTAAGTTGAACATGAACAAGACTTTTGAGGGACTTCGCAAGTATGGTTTGGAGCGTTATTCGGTGACATTCATCGACAACCACGACACGTTCGATCGCGGTACGGCATATGGCGACAACCAGTTCAGTGGCAGCGACTTGACGAACACTACAACGAAGGACAATATACTGCAAGCGAGTGCGTATATTTTGATGATGCCGGGTATTCCGTGTATGTTCTGGCCGTATTGGAAGAGTTATCAGAGTGAAATTAATGAGTTGATCACCATCCGCAAGCGTGTGGGCATTCATAGTGAGTCGGAGGTGCTGGAAGAGACCAGTGGTCAATACCAGTACAGCGCAACCGTACAAGGTCATCGCGGCAAGGCAATTGTACGCGTGGGCAAATACCGTAGCAAGACTCAGCCGGAAGGATATGAGTTGGCGGTAGATGGTGGGGAAAACGGTGCTTATACGGTATATGTTCGCATGGAGTCTCAAGGAGTTGAGAGGCCTACCTCCGACTCCTCCCTAAAGGGAAGAGGGCATAAGTTCCTGGAAGACGGAAAATTATTCATCCGTCATGGTGAGCATGTTTATGATGTAACCGGAAATAAGATACAATGAAAAAGACATTTTTAATATTGATAACCATATTGACTGCGGCTTGGAGTTATGCCGGCAGTTACGGTATCCTGGTGAACGGCACGACGTATTTTGCCGGAGAACCGGCTGGTGAGTTCGAAGGTTTTCAGCAATATCTGGCGCATGTGCAGATTGCGAATGGGGATCAGTTTCAACTCTATGATGCTGAGTATCAGGCGGCTTGGGCTGTGGATCTGAATAGTTATTCGGTATCCGGCTTTAGTCGCAGCGGCGATCATTACGTGGCCAACGTGAACGGCTGCTATGATTTCTATATCAAGCTGAAATGGGAGCAGGATGAGTTGTATATCGGCAACGGTTCGAATTGCGGCGAGGGAGAAGATATACATGATATCTACACCGGAGCCGTTCCGCGTCAATGCGAGGCGGTGATGATGCAGGCTTTTTACAACGAGTCGTATAGTGCGAGTTCGCCGGGTGTGAGCGAGTATGGCGACACTAAATGGACCACT
>JAGCFY010000017.1 GCA_017649845.1 Paludibacteraceae bacterium | reverse complement strand
TTTCTCTCCCGGGCGTAAAACGACATCCGGAAAATCATCATGGTTCACGCTGTCAGGCCAGTTCTGAGCTTCCAGACATACGGCATGTTGTTCGTCATACATTGTGCCGCTTTTGCCTTCATGCTGCTCAATCCAGTTGCCGGTATAGACCTGCAAACCTTTCATCGTCGTCCAGCACTCCATTGTCCTTCCGTCGGCCTCTAAGGTAGCAGCATGGCGTAATTCTTTCGGCGCATCGGCTGCGCAGAGACACCAGTTATTGTCTATCCCGCGCCAGGGCGCAAAGAACTGATCTTTCATTCGTTCGCCTAATCGTATCGGCTCGCGCATATCCATCGGAGTGCCTTCAACAGACTTAATCTCTCCCGTCGGGCAGGTGTTCTCGTCAAACGGTGTGAACTTGTTTGCAAACACTTGCAGTTTATGTTCATCTACCCGACCGCTGTTTTCGCCCGCTAGGTTGAAATATGCATGATTTGTCATCGCTACGATCGTCGGAGCATCGGTTTTACCCTCATAATGGATAACCAGCCTGTTGTCTTTCGTTGCCGTATAGGTTACCCAGACGTCCAAGTTACCGGGATAACCTTCTTCGCCGTCTTTGGACCGGTAATGCAGTTTTATCTCATAGATACTCTGCTCCACTACCTCCCAGATCTTAGCGTTAAAACCTTCTATACCGCCGTGCAGACTGTTTGGACCGTTATTGATCGGTAACTGATAACTCTTGCCGTCAAGCGTGAACTTACCTTCTTTAATCCGGTTCGCAACACGTCCGCATATCGCGTTGAAATAGGTCTCCTGTGTCCGCCATTCTTCTACGGTCTTGAATCCTAACACGATATCTTTTACCTCACCTTTACGGTTCGCTACCAGCAGTTTGGTGATCTTCGCGCCGAGGTTAGAAATCTCTACTTTCAACCCTCCGCTGCTTTTAATGGTATAAAATTGGATAGGTTTCATCTTATATCAACGCTTTTACGCCGTCACCTATTTCTGCTACGTAGAAATCAGCTTTCAGTCCCGTTTTCTTTTCATATTCTGAACCAACGAAGGCCTTAAAAGTCTCTATCGCTTCGTCTTTGACGAGACTAACGGTACATCCGCCAAAACCGCCACCGGTCATACGGCTGCCCAGCACACCTTCTACCTGCCATGCTGCCTCTGCCAAAGCGTCTAACTCCGGACCGGTCACTTCATAATCATCGCGAAGCGACACATGGCTGGCTGTCATCAGCTCTCCGAAATAAGCGATCTCGCCTTTCTTCAGCGCCTCAACGGCATCGGCAGTACGTGCTACTTCACCTACCACATGGCGTGCTCTTTTCTTAGCAATAGGATCGCTGATAGCGCCTTCTACTTCACGCCAGTCTTCTTCCGTCAGTTCGGCTAAGTTCTTGATCGGTTTCACCTTGCTGATTTGCTCTACGGCTAACTGACATTGACGCACGCGGTCGTTGTACGCACCTGAATCCAGGTGATGTGGACTGTGGGTATTGGTGATCACCACTTTTATGCCTTCCAGTTTCACCGGAACGTGCTCGAACTCCATCGTATCGCAGTTCAGATATATAGCATGATCTTTTTTGCCTTGTGCGCTTGCGAACTGATCCATGATACCGCACATCACACCTGCATACTCATGCTCGCACGCTTGACCGATTAACGCCAACTCCGTACGGTATGCCTTGTCATCCGTATCTTTCCAACCCATTTCCTCTGTGAATGCACGCGCGGTAACAACCTCCATAGCTGCGCTGCTACTCAATCCTGCGCCGGCCGGCACATTGCCGTAATAGAGTAGGTCATAACCTTGCTCTAACTTAGCCTCTGGATGCCGACGGGCGATAATTGCCATACATCCTAAAGAATAATTACACCATGCTCGATCCGGCTGAGGAGCTATCTTGTCGATCGCGATCTCGTAGGTCTGAGGCATGTTAAGCGATTTGAAACGCAGCACCTTATCTGTATTCGGGGCAATCAATAACCAAGCTCCGAAACTCAGTGCACAGGGAAAAACGCATCCGCCGTTATAATCGGTATGCTCTCCGATCAGGTTCACACGACCCGGAGCAAAATACATTTTCTCTGCCTTGCGGCCATAAGCTTCTTCAAAAGCAATTTGCAACTCTTGTGTTGTCATAATGGTAATAATTAGGTGTAAATGATAAATTTCGCACAAAATTACAAAAAAATTTTGATATATGCAAAAAAAGTATTAACTTTGCGGCGAAAAATAAAATAACCCTATAATAATTGCACCATGGAAATTTTACTCTATTCGCTAATTTTCGTTCTTATCGGCTTAATGCTGGTATCGTTTTTCTTGATTTGGAACTGGTTCGATGCCCGTGACCAACTGAAAGTAGTGCGTGAGGCTACTCGCGAGCAGACGATTCATGCTATCCGTCATGCGCATAATAAATGCCGTATTTTGTTGTATAGCAGTTTGGTGCTGACGATTTGCTATGTGCCTATTCCGTTTATTTTGGAAGGATATTACGGTACATTGGCTTATCCCGGTGTGGTGTTTATTGCAGATATTCTGATGCTGTTTGGATTGCGCGGCCGTGCTAAAAGTTATATCGCCTCTATCGATGACTACGTTACTGCTAATGAAGAGCACGTACGTGAAGCGGCAGCGCAGCGTGAACAGCAGCGTGAGCAATGGAAAAGAGAAGCGAAAGACCTGAATCCCAAGGCGCAGGCATATATTAAAGAGACATTGGGAGAGAATTACGAAACTTGGTTCCAGCATGATATCCTTGTCGGAAGATGCGTATTGGCCAATAGGGAAGAAGGGCTATTGTATGCGCAAGGCATCGTGCTGCCTTTTAGCGAAATAATGGAGGTACGTATGGGACGTAAGGACCTCAAACTCGTGACCTCTAATAGTACATACCCGTTTATTACCATCGATTTCGGTGCGCTGCCTATCAATCCTGAGACAGGTAATACCTATAAAGATGAGATCGCGGCTGAGATAGAAAAATTGATACCGTAAGAATTTCCTTCAGTGGCATACTAAAAAAGAGGCTTTCGAGCCTCTTTTTTAGTATGCTTCTTCTTCTGAAGGGAAGGAACTGTCCTTTACTGCTTGTGTATATTCTCCTACAGCCTCTTTGATGCTTTCCGCTAGTTGGGCGAAATGACGCAAGAACTTAGGCTTAAATCCTTCATTCATGCCGAGCATATCGTGTAAAACCAGCACTTGACCATCAGTGCCGTTTCCGGCTCCGATACCAATTACCGGACAACTGACCGCTTTCGTTACTTTCTCGGCCAAAGCGGCAGGAATCTTCTCCAATACAATCGAGAAACAACCTGCTTCGTCCAATAATTTCGCATCGTGAATTAATTTTTGTGCTTCTGCCTCTTCTTTAGCGCGCAGGCCGTAGCCTCCGAATTGATTTACGCTCTGGGGCGTCAAGCCTAAATGTCCCATTACCGGAACACCGGCTTGGACCATATGCTTGATAGATGGTAGTATTTCTTCACCGCCCTCCAGTTTGACGGCATCACATCCGCTCTCTTTTACGATCTTGATGGCATTGCGTACAGCTTCTTCTTCACTGACCTGGTAACTGCCAAACGGCATGTCGCAAACCACTAGAGCATGTTCCGCGGCGCGTACTACGCCTTTCGTCAGGAAAATCATCTCATCTACAGTGATAGGCAGCGTGTATAGATTTCCGCAGACGATATTGCTCGCGCTGTCTCCTACTAGCAATATATCAACCCCTGCTTCATCTACAAGCCGAGCCAATGTAAAATCATAGCTCGTCAGCATGGCGATTTTTTCGCCGTTTGTTTTCATTTGACGTATCTTAGCCGTCGTCATCCGGCTGTTTTGTACATGTACAGACATATCATTTGTTTTTAAGAATAATCCATATTATTACCGGCGCGCCAAAAAGGGCTGAGACGGTAGAGATAGGCAGCGGGTAGGTGAATAGCGAACAGAGTACATCGCATACCAGCAGCAGACATGCGCCTGTCAATGCACTCGCCGGGATGGTAATCCGATGGTTGGAAGTGCCGAAAATACCTCGTGCTATATGCGGTACGGCTACACCGATAAAAGCTATCGGGCCGCAGAAAGCTGTCACACCGCCTGCTAACAGACCAGTGGCTAACACGATAAAGAAACGTGTCAGTCCTACGTTGATTCCTAACCCGCGCGCATAGTCCTCACCCAGCATCAAGCCGTTTAAGGGCTTCAGTGACAACACCACAAACACACTGCCTAACACCAAGAGTGGCACCATCAGCTGCATATCGCTCCATCCTACACTGCTTAGGCTGCCTAAGGTCCATACAATGAATAACTTCAGTGCATCTGGGTTGGCGAAATTCTGCAATAGGCTGACCAAGGCCCCTGCGATAGAACCGAACATCATACCGATAATAAGCAGACTCACGTTGTTCGTCACTTTCTTGCTCACACCTAAGACCAATAGCAACACGCCCGTCGCGCCGATACAAGCCGCAATAGGAATGCTAACCGCTGATAGCTGAAAACTGACCGCTGAAAGCATGGTCAGTACTGCTACTCCCAAACTTGCTCCGGATGATACACCTAAAGTGTACGGACCGGCCAGAGGATTACGAAACAGCGTCTGCATGATTAGACCCGCTACAGAGAGCGAGGCTCCGGCTAAAATGGCAGTAATAGCCTTCGGAATACGGATAGCATGGAGAATATTGCCCTCCATCGGACTCAACTCTCCCCACGGCCATAGCCATATGCTCCCGCTGCATATATCCAAGCAGAAAAGCAGCACCAGCAGGGCGGATAACAGGATGAAAATACTTGTCTTGCGCGTCATATTCTGCAAATCGGCTGCAAAATTACTGCTTTTTTTTCATTTATGCAAAAAAAAGAGCGTTTTGCCGCTCTTTTCCTTTATCCCACTCCCCTTTTAGGAGGAGTGACTTAATTCGTGAATTGCAGTTCGCCGTCCCTCAGTTCAACGATCACAGGTTTCTTGTGATCCACCTTGCCGGCGATGATAGCCTTACTCAGTTCGTTGAGTACCAGTCTCTGCAATGCTCGCTTAACCGGCCGCGCGCCAAACTGCGGATCGTAACCTTCCTTAGCAATAAATCCTATCGCATCGTCCGTCACACGCAGGTCAATACCTTGCTCTTCAAGCATCTTATGGATGCGGCTTACCTGCAAACCTACTACCGCGCGGATATCCGCTTCGCTCAATTCGCTGAAATGAATGATCTCGTCGATACGGTTGATGAATTCCGGACGAACAGATGCGCGCAGTTGCTCTTCTGTCAGGTTGGAAGTCATGATGATCAGTGTGTTCTTGAAATTGACAACTCGTCCTTTGTTATCTGTTAGACGTCCGTCGTCCAGTACTTGCAGCAGTACGTTGAAGACATCAGGATGCGCTTTCTCTATCTCGTCGAAAAGGACGACGGAGTAAGGTTTGCGGCGTATCGCTTCAGTCAACTGACCACCTTCGTCGTAGCCTACATAACCCGGAGGTGCTCCAATAAGTCGCGTCGCAGAGAATTTCTCCTGATATTCACTCATATCGATACGAGTGATCATGTTCTCATCATCGAAGAGATAGTCCGCTAAGGCTTTTGCTAACTCGGTCTTACCCACACCGGTCGTACCGAGGAAGATAAAACTGCCTATTGGTCGTTTCGGGTCTTGCAAGCCGGCACGGCTTCGACGTATAGCATCGCTCACGGCTTTTATTGCTTCGTCCTGACCGATGATCCGCTTATGCAGTTCTTCCTCCAGATGCAGCAGTTTGTCACGTTCGGACTGCATCATCTTCGCTACCGGAATACCCGTCCAACGGGCTACTACCTCGGCGATATCGTCCTCGTCCACTTCCTCTTTAATCAAGCTCTCGGTGCCTAACTGGTGGAGGCTTTCCTGTGCCGCTTTGATATTCGCTTCGGCGGCTGGAATCTGACTGTAACGTATCTCTGCTACCTTGCCGTAGTCGCCCTCGCGTTCAGCTACTTCCGCCTGATGTTTGAGGGTCTCAATACGTGCTTTCTCGTTTTGGATAGTAGCTACGTATCCTTTTTCTTTATTCCATCGCGCATTGAGTTCCTCGCTCTTGGCTTTGAGTTCCGATAACTGATTACCGATAGCTGATAGCTTGGTCTCGTCTTTATCTCTCTTCACGGCCTCGCGTTCGATCTCCAATTGTTTGATCTGACGGTCAAGCGAATCGATCTCTTCCGGTTTGGAGTCCACTTCCAGACGTAACTTGGCAGCAGCTTCATCTACCAGATCGATTGCTTTATCTGGCAAGAACCGGTCGGTGATATACCGTGCCGAAAGGCTGACTGCGGCAATGATAGCGTCGTCTTTGATCCGTACTTTATGGTGCGTCTCATATCGCTCTTTCAGTCCTCGCAGAATCGATATCGTAGCCGCTTCGTCCGGTTCGTCCACCATCACTTTCTGGAATCGTCGTTCAAGAGCCTTGTCGGTCTCGAAATATTTCTGATATTCGTCCAGCGTTGTGGCACCGATAGCCCGCAGATCTCCTCGCGCCAGAGCCGGTTTCAGAATGTTTGCCGCATCCATAGCTCCGCTACTCTTTCCGGCACCTACCAAGGTGTGGATCTCGTCGATAAACAATATGATTTCACCCGCTGCGGCTACTACTTCGTTAACCACTCCTTTCAGTCGCTCCTCAAACTCACCCTGATATTTTGCGCCTGCAATGAGCGCCCCCATATCTAGTGAATAAATCTGTTTTTTCTTCAGGTTCTCTGGTACGTCTCCGCGTACGATACGATGCGCCAAACCCTCTGCTATGGCAGTCTTTCCTACACCCGGTTCGCCAATTAAAATAGGGTTGTTCTTCGTTCTTCGGCTCAGTATCTGTAATACTCGCCGTATCTCGTCATCCCGTCCGATTACGGGGTCTAATTTTCCTTCGCGAGCCCGCTCGCAAAGGTTGATTGCGAACTTCTTCAAGTTCTCGTTCTGATTGTTTTGATTCATAGTTGTATGTTGTTTAAGTGATTTATCAGAATTATTTTCACTCTAATACACACAAACTATGTACCAGATAAAAAAGAACTGCCATTTTGGCAGTCCCTTTTGTTATACCTTTGCTATTTTGATTACCTCCTCTGCTATTCGTTTGGCGGAATCTTTCTGCGCCAACTGCAGTACGTTGGAGTGTAACTTCTTCAGGTGTTGATCATCTTGAATTAGTGTTAACGCTGTAGGTATGAGTTTCTCTGCTGCTTCTGCATCCTTTACCAGAACTGCAGCATCTTTGTTAACCAAAGCCATGGCGTTGTGTGTTTGATGATCTTCTGCTACATTGGGTGAAGGCACCAAAATGGCAGGTTTGCCAAGCAGGCAGAGTTCGCTGATAGAGGAAGCGCCTGCACGGGATATAACGAGGTCGGCTTGAGCATATCTATCCGGCATGTCGGATAGGAAATCCAGACATTCAATATTTGCGGGACTGCCCGCAGCTTCCCATGCGGCCTTGCATTTCTCGTAATACCCCTTACCTGTCTGCCATACTACATGAATACCGCTTTGCGCCAATGCAGGCAGAGCTGCTTTGATGGCTTCATTGATTGTCCTTGCACCGAGTGATCCGCCGATGATAAGGAGTGTTTTGGTTGCTTGCCCTTTGTTCTTCTTCCCCTCGGTCAAATTTTGTCGGACAGGATTGCCTGTCAGGATAATTTTCTCGGCAGGGAAGAAACGCTCCATCCCTTCGTACGCCACGCAGATCTTGGTGGCTTTGTCTTTCAGAATCTTGTTGGTTACTCCGGCAAATCCGTTTTGCTCTTGTAGTAGAATAGGTATCCCCATTTTGGCGGCGGCCCACATAGCCGCTCCTGATGCATATCCTCCTACACCCACGCCTACGTTGGGCTTGAATTCGCGGATGATTTTCTTTACTTGTCGGATAGACTTCGCCAAATCAATCAGCACAGACACGTTCTTCCATGGTTGTGCTCTGTTGAATCCTCTGACGGGTAGTCCGACAATCTTGTATCCTGCTTGCGGCACACGCTCCATCTCCATGCGGCCGAGCGCTCCTACAAAGAGAATCTCTGCCTCGGAGTCTAACTCTTTGAGTGCATTGGCTATACTGATAGCGGGGAAGATATGTCCGCCGGTTCCCCCTCCGGAAATAAGGTATCTCATAAGCTAAAACAACTTTAATTGTCTGTCTTGAAAAATTTTGTAACCTACTTCGCAGTTGATACAATCGTGATGCTGGCAGTAATTCAAATATAGATGTAATAACGCCTGTGTATCGGCCGCATTGCTTACCTGTTGACCTAATACGCGCCATTGCCGAATAATGGTATTGTTTTCAGGTGAAATTTGTGCCATTAGTTGCATCGCTTCCTCTGCAGCGGTCGTTTCATTTAGATGCAGCGCATACGCGTATTTATAAGGTATAACAGTATTAATTAATAGGATGTCAATACTGCTTTTCCCCATTTTATCAACCTCAAAGAGCGGTACTAATTCTTTCAGTTCGTGCCTGTCAAGGATTTTGCTCAATAGGGCTTCCGAACGGAATAGAAGTTGGGCAAACTGCCGGATACGCAATTCAGGACTGTTTTGTGGCCGCATACGGGCGTGTTTCCAGATGCTCGCATCCATTGGCTCCAGATTGAACTTGACGCGCAGAAACTCATATTCTTTGCGTAAATCCTCCTCGTCTGCGCCGATTAATCCTGCTTGCCCCATTAGCAAAACTGTCAGTTGAAACAGACTGTTGCGATGCTTCTGCAAATAGGAGAGAGGAGTGTTGATAGCCAACTCTTCAAACGGGACACTATTGGTGTGGAAACCAAAATTCCGCGCTAACGAAATATATAACGCATGTTCCCAACTGCCTTTTGTGATGGTTAGCAGCCGGTTAATAGATTCTCTCTTGCATTCCAGGCGTTTGTGTAGCAGCGTTTTTCGCCATCCTTCGCTCATTAGTTCCGGATCATGAAGCAATTGCTCTGCGCATCCGATTCGCCCTGCTGCACTGTCCATTTGTTGTGCTGCAGTAAACAAACCGCTTAGATAATCCTTATCGCTCGGATATTGTAACTCGCATTGTGGCACTAATTCGCCACGGGAGTTGTAAACAGGTTTGTCGGCAGTCCTGACTACATGGAGAATAACAGTGTCATATGCCGGATCTGTATGATGGTGATGCTTTATCCAGTCACTCGAACAAATATGTATCTCGATATTGCCTATCCATTCCTTGTTGCCAATGCGAATATGTGCATGGCTATAGTCCGGTCCTGCATCGCGGTTATGCTCGCCGACAGATAAGATCTCCACCGGTTGTCCTTCCGTTGTTTGTTGGCTGTATCCCGCCCACAAACAATGTTCCCAAATGTAGTGTAGAAGGATTTCGGGCATTAATAGTTCTCCGCGAGCAGTTGGAAGTATGCTTGGGCGTGATGGCAAACAGGACACTCATCCGGAGCTGCTTTACCTACAACGATGTGCCCGCAGTTAGAGCATTGCCAGATGCAGTCTCCGTCACGCGAGAACACTATCTTGTCCTCTATATTCTTCAGTAACTTGCGGTAGCGTTCCTCATGATGTTTCTCGATAGCGCCTACTTGTTCAAATTTCTCGGCAATCTCGTCAAATCCTTCTTCACGAGCTTCGGCTGCCATCCGGGCATACATATCTGTCCATTCTGCATTTTCTCCGGCTGCCGCTTCTGCGAGGTTGGATGCCGTTTCAAGGATTTTGCCTCCAATGAGATATTTGTACCATAGTTCAGCATGCTCTTTCTCGTTAGCTGCCGTTTCTTCGAAAATTTTGCTTATCTGTACATAACCGTCTTTCTTTGCTTTTGATGCAAAAAAAGTGTACTTGTTACGCGCCATTGACTCGCCTGCAAAAGCCTCCATGAGGTTTTTCTCGGTCTTTGTTCCTTTTAAATCTTTCATTTTCTTAAATAATTTATAGGTTATTGAATATATCGGCGATTAATCTCCTCCCAGTTGATGATTTGCCATAGAGCGTGCAGATGTGCTGCTCGGCGGTTGCGGTAATCAATATAATATGCATGCTCCCAAACATCCATCGTCAGTAGAGGTTTGAGTCCTTTGGTAACAGGGTTGCCGGCATTGGATTCTTGGGTGATGACTAATTTCCCCTCTTTGTCTGTTGCCAACCAAACCCAACCGGAACCGAATAGTGATATCCCTTTCTGCTCAAATTCGGCTTGAAAGGAATCGAATGAGCCGAAATCCCGGTTGATGGCATCCAGAATAGCACCTTTTGGTGTGTGA
>JAGCFY010000132.1 GCA_017649845.1 Paludibacteraceae bacterium | reverse complement strand
CGGTGCCATATGACCGGGGTCGAGGAAGAAACGGTCCCGTGCCTCCCAGGAGGGGTTCTGCGGGTCGTACTCCAGAAACTCGCTAAAGAGGACGTTGATGAAGTCTGCGCCACCCATAGCTCCGCCCGGGTGACCACTCTTAGCTTTCTCTACTGCCGCTGCGGCGAGGATACGAATGTTATCCGCCGCGCGATTTAAAAGTTGTGTTGAATTCATAATATTATAGTTTTTAATCAAAATCTCCAACCTAAGTAATAGTTGACACCCCATCCTATGTTATCGCGTGTGCCGAAACCGGGGATGTAGATAGGGGTGAGCACCGCCGTGTATGTCTCATCTTCCGGCAAGATCGGTTTGACCCTGGTAGCGAGGGAACGGGTGAAGAGCACTTTGAAACGCCCCATCCAGCCCATATAAAAGGCGGTGTTGTTGATCTGGGCTATCTCCACCTGGCATCCCGCTACGATTTCGCCCCAGCAGTCGGCTTTGATGCCGCCGGTATAGCTGCGGATCGTACCTTCCATCGTTTGCTCCGTCTGCTGCACCGCCGTGCCGAGACGAACGCCAACGAGGAGTGCGTGCGGGCTCTCCGGGTGTTTCTTGAGCGGATGAAGATCGCATCCTACGCGGAAGAATCCTCCCTGTCCCTTCCATTGCACGGTGTCGCCCTGGGTCTTGGTTCCTCCTGCATAGCCCAGTTCGACCGTCGGGTACCATCTCTTCGCCAGCCGTACGTTCACCGCCACCTCGTAGTTCTGGATTTGCCATTTGTTAGCCGCCGGTATGACGATAGGCGAGGCAATATCCAGCTTGACCATCGTTCCCATATAAATGCTATCGTTTGCCGCGACAGCGGATAAAGGAACAAGGAAGAGGGACAAGAGACAAATATGTATTAGGCGACGATACATCCTTACATCAACTCTTTCGCCTCCTTCTTCAGTTCGTCAAGGGCTTTATCTGTGGGCGTAGTGCCGTTCGTTGAGTATGCGGTCAGGAGCGCAGTGACATAGGTCTGCGCATTCGCATCGGCGGGTATTTGCGCAGCGATAGAGATGATAAACGCCCCCATCTGGTCGCGCGCGTTGATGACCATATCCCATAGTTCGTCCGATACATAGACCTGCTGACTCTGGTTATGGTCAAACTCCGCCCGGATAGTCTGCAAGAGGTATTGCTGCACTTGCCCGATGGTCCATGTAGCAAGCGCCTCGGGGTGAGCGCGCTGCAGCTCCACGATCATATTCTCAGGCTTCGTGCGCTCCAGCAGCAATGCCAGACGCTCATAGGCACGCAGACGGATAGGGGAAATAGTCTTTTGACTCTCCCGTTTTAATTCCCATTGGCGTTTTTTCTCTTCGTTGCGGAAACCGGAGTACTGAATCAACCAGAAGCCGAAGATCAGTACCGCTATTGTCAGAATAATTGCAAAAATTGTAGTCGTCATATATTCTTGATCAATTTTGCCCGCAAAATTACTAAAAAAAAATGATATACGCAAGAAAAAACAGAGTTTTTTCATTTAGAGTTTAGTGTTTAGAGGGGGAAGGTTTAGGGTTTAGGGCATAAAAAAAAGCGCCCCGCAGGACGCTTCTTTTTTACCGAATCATGTCATCTCCGAAGAAAGGCTGCAAAGCCTTCGGGATGCGGATACCTTCTTCACATTGGTTGTTCTCGAGGAGGGCCGCCACGATACGCGGGAGCGCGAGAGCCGAGCCGTTGAGGGTGTGACAGAGCGTCACTTTCTTGTCCTCCGCACGGCGGTAGCGACACTTGAGGCGATTAGCCTGATAGGTATCGAAATTAGAAGTGCTTGAGACCTCAAGCCAACGTCCTTGCGCCTCGGAATAGACCTCGAAATCGTAGCATAATGCAGCCGTGAACGACATATCACCGCCTGAAAGGCGGAGGATACGATAAGGCAGCTCCAGTTTCTGCAGGAGACCTTCTACATGATCGAGCATCTCTTTATGCGACGCATCCGAATGTTCGGGCGTGTCAATCCGCACGATCTCGATCTTAGAGAACTCATGCAGTCGGTTGAGACCGCGCACATCCTTGCCGTAAGAGCCTGCTTCGCGACGGAAACACTCCGTATAGGCGCAATTCTTGATAGGCAGCTGTGCCTCGTCCAGGATGACATCGCGATAGAGGTTCGTCACCGGTACCTCAGCCGTAGGGATGAGGTACAGATCGTCCACTTCGCAATGATACATCTGTCCCTCTTTATCCGGCAGTTGACCGGTACCGTAGCCCGAAGCGGCGTTAACCACCGTAGGCGGCATGATCTCGGTATAACCGGCCTTGTTCGCTTCCGCAAGGAAGAAATTGATGAGGGCGCGCTGGAGGCGTGCTCCCTGACCGATATAGACCGGGAAACCGGCACCGGAGATCTTGACACCGAGGTCAAAATCAATGAGGTTGTATTTCTTAGCCAACTCCCAATGAGGCAGTTTGGCTTCGTCGTTATAGACCTCTCCGACCCAAGTGCCGACGGTGTCTCCACCATGGTGCGGGACATTGGATTTCACTACGATATTATCCTCGGCAGCAGCTCCTTCCGGCACGATGTCATATGGCACATTAGGGATGGTAAGCAGCAGTTTGGTCTGTGCCTCCTCCGCTTCTGCCATTTTTGCGTCGAAATCAGCTATCTGCGCTTTAAGTGCTCCGGTCTGCGCTTTGGCAGCCTCTGCCTCGTCGCGTTTACCTTGCGCCATGAGCGCACCGATAGACTTGGAGATCTTATTCATCTCAGCCGCTGCTGCATCTTTCTGCTGCTGCGCGGACTTGCGGAGCCCATCGAGACGAAGCACTTCGTCAATTGCCTCTTGGGCTCCTGAGAAGTGCTTCTTTTGTAAACCGGCAATTACTTTTGCCTTGTCGTCGTAAATTTGTTTTAATGTAAGCATACTTACGCCTCAGCAACCGGTTCGATGGAAACGTACGATTTGTTGTCTCTTTTCTTGCGGAACGTTACGATACCGTCTACAAGTGCGTAGAGCGTGTGGTCAGAGCCCATACCCATGTTCTCACCCGGGTGATGAACGGTACCACGTTGACGTACGATAATGTTACCTGCCTTTGCGAATTGACCACCAAAGATCTTCACGCCCAGGCGTTTGCTTTCTGATTCACGGCCGTTCTTAGAACTACCGACACCTTTCTTGTGAGCCATACTCTGTTGTCCTTTCTTTAAGCAATAACAATTTCTTTAACTACTACGTTGGTCAGATCCTGACGGTGACCATTGAGTTTGCGATAGCCTTTACGACGTTTCTTGTGGAAAACAAGCAGTTTCTCGCCGCGGCACTCGTTATCGAGCACTTCGCAAACAACCTTAGCGCCCTTAACATAAGGAGCACCTACTTTTACTTTACCCTCGTTGTCCAGGAGCAACACGTTTTCAAACTCAACGGTAGCGCCTTTCTCGAGCTCGTTCATACGGTTGATGAACAGTTTCTTGCCAGCTTCTACTCTAAACTGCTGGCCTTTCATTTCTACAATTGCGTACATCTAAATACGTTTGTTTAATGTTATGGCGGTGCGGCGAGCGCGGTACTACGCGCTACTTATTCGAGCCTAATCCGCAAAAATCTCAATTGCGATTTTTCTCGTGTGCATAACACACTCGACAAAAAAGCGTGCAAAATTACTGCTTTTTTTCGACATGACCAAATTTTTCTGCATTTTTTTTTGCATTTTAGGTCAAAAAAGCGTTCCGGTCGGTTACGATTCCGTTTATTTCATCAGTTTAGGTATCTCGCCGAAGATTTCATCGACGACACAGTCCAAGAGTCGGATACGTTGGGAGTAGTTTCCTTTTCCCTTGGCATATTTGACGTCTATGGTAGCAAGGCGTTTGCCGGATTTGATATCCACGAGTTTGATATTACCGGAGATAATAGCTCCTCCTGCAGACCCTCCCATACCAAAGGCTGCTGCTGATCCGCTACCCATGTCCACCTGCGTGACGGAGAAGACCAGTTTGTACTTGGCGGAAGAAGGGTTCACCCAGATGCAATTTTTCTGCATGTCTTTTTTCTTGTCCTCGTCTTTGCAGTTTTTGTATGCCTTCCAGATCTGCGGACTGACGGTGATGAGAACTCCTTTTTTGTTCTTTTTGTTAAAGCAAGAGCGTCCCGGTGATTTTTTCCAGGCCGTGCTATTGAGGATAAGCTGTTTGATTTCCGGCCAGTCTTTGACCCAGTCTTTTCCTTGAGCTTTATTGTAAGCATCGACAGAGCCGAAGTTCTTTTCCACCTTGTTGTCTCGTCCCAGTTCGACTACTTTGGCTTTTGACCAGTCGATCTCCACATAGGCGTACTCGCCGGATTTTTTAAGAGCCTCTAAGCTACCCGAGGTTAACTGTACTTCTGCCCAGCAGCTGGCGCAGATACCCAAAAGAAGAATAAGAAGTGTTTTTTTCATATTGTGTGCATTGTATTATGCAGAAAATACGGTCTTTGTTTAATATTCCGTAATTTCTACCAGAGAGCAATAAATTTTATCATAGTCCTGCCCGTAGAGTATATTGGCCCCTACTTGCGGAAAGAGGTCCCGCAGGGTGTATTGGCTCTCGGGATAGTAATAGTCCTCATAATATATGGGTGCTTTTTTCTCGAGGTCATTCGGATCATCGGCACCTTCCCATAGCATGTCCACATGGTCGGCGATAGCGTCATCCTGCATGAAGACGCGGTTTTGCTGGTCAATAATCATGTGAAAAGACGCTCCGCAGTCTTGCGGCAACCCCATTTTGCTTCGCATCTCCCGGCAGAAATCCTCTATACTCATCTTTTCCGGCACAGCTATCTCCATTATCTCGCCGTTGCTCGGGTTTTCCAATTCAAAATGTAAAATCATATCCAATGTGTTTTAAATTTACCAGTTCATAGGTTCTCTTACCCGCATGTCTGCGTAAGGCTCCGCATTCTCGATCGTGAGCGTATTGGTCATCCCGCATTCCGTGCCGTAATAGATGATATATTCGAGTCCGTATTCCTGCGCACAATGCTTCATCAATTCTATTGCTTCCTGAAGCAGGGTTTTGTCATCATGGCAATAGAAGAGGAAACGGTTCGTATCGTGGTTGTCGAGGAAGAGATACGGGCGGAAAGAACGCGAAGGATAGCGGCTGAAATGTTTCTTGAGTTTGCGATCCAGATGTGCGTTATTGAGCAGCCGGCGTCCTGCCTTCAGTTCGCTGATCAGGATATTACGGAATTGAAAATCCAGTATGCCGTCTATCACTCCATTATAATCCAATTGCAAGCACTCCTGCCTTAGGCCGAAGAGGTAATAGTAGAGTTTATGCCATGTGTCCTTGAATCGCAGGGTATAGAAATACTTGCGTGCCACGCCGAAGCCCCATACCTCACCGAAGACGGAGGTGTCTGGATTCAGGGCATGCATGCGATCGCGGAAGGCGCGCAAGAAAGACATCGGTATACCTGCTGCATGGTCGATACGAAAAGCATCTATACCATATTCCGTCAGTTTTTCTCCTACCTGAATCAAGTACTCAGCCGTAGCCGGGTTATCCAGATTGAACTTGGCCAGATCGCGGTATTGCAGGAAATAAGCGTATTCATCGCTGTGATCGGAACGGAAATAGAACCAGTCGCGATAAGGACTATCTTTGCGTCGCTTGAGTGCATCCTGAAAGAACTGATGGTCGATATGGCAGTGATTAGGCACAAAATCGGCAATAACTTTCATTCCTTTTCCATGGGCAGTGTCAATGAGGTTTTTTAAATCCTTCCATGTGCCAAAATGCGGGTCTATCCGTTCATAATCAACGGTATGATACCCGTGATAACCATTCTCAGCATTCGCAAAGAAAGGCGAGAGCCATATAGCAGTAGCACCGAGGGAATGGATATAATCCAATTTGTCGGTGATGCCTTGGATTGTACCGCCTACAAACTGTATAGTGTTTTTCGGAGCTTTGCTCCAGCCTCCGTTAAAACGATCTATTAGAATCTGATATATCATAGCGATGAAACTTTATTTTTGTTCCAATATTTCTCAAAGATATACTTTACTAAAAAATAGACTCCAATTACGGTAACTACTGTAAGGAAAATCACTACGATAAACCCCCATAAGTAGCCAAGATGCGTACCCAAAAAGTTTAGATCGAGACAATGACGCAAAGTATAGATGAAGCCCTTTTTATAATCGAGTATAGTAAGTATTATACCCATAAACGATGCAAGTAAAGCTGCGATGGAGATACTGGCAGTAATAATGGTGAGCTGCGAGATGCGTTCGCTTTGAAGATCATTTGCGTGATTTTGCATGTTATTCGCCTCCCGTGTGTATCGCTCTCTCAAGTTACGGAGTGTCTCTTGCAAACCGAACTGGCTGCATATCATATCCTCTAATGACCGAATGACATCGAGTGACATAGAATAGGTCTGCAGCGTATTGGCCAGGTGCAAATATCTTTTTTCCAAACTCTCTTTATCACCTTCCGTACGTCTTTTGGCAATGTCAATCTTTAACTCCTTACATATCACGCGCAGGAAAGCATCAAACGCCAAGGTCGATACGCCCGGGATACAAGGTTCAAGAGAAATGTATTGTTTATAGAAGTCCAAATTGTTGAGGTCGTCTTTATAATGACTCATCCAATCGGAGGCATAGTCTCTGTTATTTTGGCATTCAAGACTCTTATATTGATTAATAAGGATAGCATTGCGATTCAGGAAGATAGCGCAGTTATAATCGCGGGATGTCCAATAGTTATGCCCGAAAAGCGAATTGGTCTCTTCGTCCGGCGTGTTCTTCCACCCTTCGTCACTTACGAGAATACCGTATAACTGACGGTGATAAGTTTGCATCATCGCTCTTATATTGGTCAGCGAAACCAGTTTACCCTCTTCGTCAACAATATTATTGAGTTCGATCATCGAATACCGGAAATTAATGCTGTCATTGAAGGCTCGTTTATAGTCACAGATACCCAATAGAGGCAAGAGATGACTGCAATAATTCTCCGTCCATTCCTGCAGAGAGGTAAGATTTTGGTTGTTGTTCTTCTTGTTACTAATCTTGCAATGGAGACGTTTTTTATAGAATAAATGCTTAAGGAAGATAATGTTATCCAGTTCATTGCCGGTGACAGCACCGAAGCCGTTCTCATCAATGGATGCCAGCGGAATCGAATACATCAGATAGCCGCATTCGCTGCCTTTCTCGCCATACAGGAGCAATGAAGCCGCGAGTTGGAAATAGAAATGTACGTTGTCATCCGTGTCATCGTAGTGAATTTTGTATTCTCCAAGCATAATCTCAAGCCTGGGCAGAAATTGCGACCTGTCGTCATGAAATCGTCTGCTTGTAGAGAAGCACTCGCAGAGGTTTCTTCCTTGGTATCCTTTCTCCTTTTTCCCCTTGCAAGCAATGCACCAGGAGAGAGCCTCCAATGTAGGTGATGCACCCTCAAAAAGGGGATTCTTTCTCAAAGAGCAACATAATTTCTCTTTGTATCCTTCGTATAGATTTTTGATAGCATTTCTGCTCTCTTCTTCAAATAACTCTTTCTCTGTCGGAATGATATTGTTGAAAAAAAGTTCGCAAAGATTAGCCTTTTCATTCTCCTCGGAGATGAAATTAAAGGGAATAACAAAGATGATATGTCCTTTGTCTTCCTGACACTTGAATTGTGGTATAGGATGCTTCATGATATGCGGTATTAATATTCTGTTACTATTTGATTTGTGTATTAAGCCACTCAAGGAGAGCCTTCATGTCCGGGAATATCTTGTCTGCTCCTTCGGCAGCCAGTTCCTCGTCCGGCAGAGGTCCGGTGTTGACAGCGCACGCGAATAGTCCTGCCGCTTTTGCTGCTCGTACTCCGAGTGGCGCGTTCTCGACAACGATACACTCTTCTTTCTTAAATCCCGACCTTTCCCAGGCCTTGAGATAGGGTTCGGGATCTGGCTTGCCATGTTGGACATCAAACGAGGATATGATACCCGTAAAAACATGATCAAAGGTGTCATTGAGCGCATCAATGAGATTATGTTGACCTGAACCGGTAACAACCCAGCATTGAACGCCGTGTCCATGCAGGAAACGGAGCACCTCACTGACGCCGGGAATAGTACCGGGAAAACCACCGGTCATCTCATTGAAACGGGCTGTTTTATCGGCATAGATATCTTCTATCAGTTGAGGCGTAGCGTCCATACCGAAGATACGTTGGTAATACTCCTGAATGACCCCGGTACTGGTGCGTCCTTCGTTGCGATAACACTCCTCGGGCGTATAAGGAAGTCCGTGTTTGGTCATCGCATAAGCCCATGAGACGGCGTGGTAAGGCATTGAGTTGTATAGTACTCCGTCTTGGTCGAAGAAGGCGGCTTTGATTTTTTTTCTTTCGCCGAAGATGGAACTGCCGATGCGTACCATATTCGCACCGCAGTCTATCGCTATACGGTAGTCATCGGACATACCCATGGAGAGAACAGGAAGGTTATTTAGACATTTAGCAGCCTCCGTAAAACAACGGCGGATCTCGGTTTCATCATCTGTATTGGTGGCCATCGCCATCAGTCCGCGAATGCGGAGATGCGGATATCGAAGATTTGGAGATTCGCATATTTGAAGGTCAGAGATCTCTTCCGGCAAGAAGCCGGTTTTACTTTCCTCTTTGGCTACATGCACCTCCAGGAGTATATCTTGTACGAATCCTTGTTTGGCAGCCTCGTCATCAAGAGCTTGAAGCAAATGAACGGAGTCCACAGAATGAATGAGGTAAGGACGCAGTTTGAGCAGGTCCCTCACTTTATTGGTCTGCAGATGTCCAATGAAATGCCAGCGGATGTCGGACGGCAGTTGCGGAATCTTGGTCTTCAGTTCCTGCACACGGCTTTCTCCGAAATGTCGTTCTCCGGCCTCGTATGCTATACGTATCGCCTCTACCGGCTGAAATTTACTGACACAAACGAGTGTTACGCTCGCGGGTATGTGTGTGCGCGCGTTCCTTATGTTGATATTAATGTTGTTCATTGAGCCACTTGATATAGGGCGTGATATAGCGCTCTTTTTTCTCCTGATAGACGGTATCCAGATCAACCATGATGCCGGTCTCATAGACGTTCGAGAGCTCATCATTGATGGCATTACCAAAGAATTGGAGCTCGTTCGTGATATTGAGGTAGGCGGAGAACATAGGCGGAATGACCGTCCCTTGTTCTCGCACGGCATGTTGCAGAATATGATAGTTCTCCTGTGGGTCGGTGCCGGTGAATGGAGTCTCCTTCATCTCCTTGAACGGAAGAGGTTTATAAGGTTCGAATAGCCCTTGTTCACCCGTATGATAGCGCCGCAGATATTCATAGATCAGTTCGCGTGCTGTCTCGTTATAATCAGGATAGATCGTCACTTTACCGATCATCCAACGCAACTGCGGATTATTATGCATGATCGCCCCGATGCCATCCCAGATATTATCGAGTGCAAAAAGCGCTTTGACTCCCATTTCGCGTTTCTGATACATTGGCTGCACGAAAGCGCGTCCGAACTCGATGGTATTGGGCAGATACTCGCGGATGAAGCGGTCGGAGTAATGGAAGAGGTGCGCCGAGGTGATATAAGGTTGCATCTCTCCCTGCTCGTTCGGTCTCAGTTCCGCATCTGAACCCAAGAGGTACCGATAGCCACCGATGATTTGCCGGTTTACTGGATCCCATACTATTAACTGATGGTACGGCCGAGCCATGGTATCCATATCATCGATATCCATCTCCATGCCGGTAGCTCCTCCTCCGTCGCGATAACTGATCTCGCGCAGCCGAGCTATCTCACGCATCACATTCGGACATTCATGCGCCGTAATATCATAGATGAGATTATCCGCTTTGTTGGACGGACGAAGCAGATGACCTTCTAATTCTTGAAGTAAAATATTCGTTTCAACAGGGGGTATGATAGGTTGCATAGGCAGTTTTAATATTTGGGATTCAAGATTCAGTATATACTATGGATTTGACATATTGAGCCCATTGTTTAGGCGTCTTGGAGTTATCGAAAGTGGAATAGGGAATAGGCGGTAAGACATGCACTTTAAAATGTTTGCCGTG
>JAGCFY010000131.1 GCA_017649845.1 Paludibacteraceae bacterium | reverse complement strand
GGCATCGGAGGCAGTGCGGTAAGGAATGGTGATGCCGGGACCGAAAGAGGGCGAGATGATAGTTACCGTAGCTTCACGGCGGACATCGACCGCGGGATGAGAAGTAGTACAGGTCCATCGGCAATGATCCAAGAGGATGGTACCGAACCGCACCATCGGCATTCGCTGGCGGCAACCTTCGCCCCAGGTACAATAGGCATAGGTGACATGCAGTTTGCCTCTATCCGCCACCACCCTATCCGCAGCGCCCACCAGATTAGAGTTCATGTGGTCATAACTGCGGAGCGAATAGCCGAAATAGCAACGAGAGACCGTGATAGAATCGGACTGCGAGGTGATATCCAAATTGCCATCCATGCCATCCATGAAGATACAGCTATCCACCGTGATATAGACAGAGTGGTCCATACCCAGGAGATCATTGCCGCTGACATCGACGGCGCCGGGGCCTTGCAGATGCAAACCGCGAACAGTGATATCCCGGCAATGAGAGAGTTGAAGACATCCGGAAGCGCGGAAAGATTCTTCGGGGTCATTAAAACGGTCAATAAAAAGCTGTCTGGTCAACCATTCGCGCTGCTCACGCACCTTTTGTCCATTAGAGAGTACACCCCCCTCCCCGGCGGTAGAGAGACTCATCACCTCCGCGCTATCGAGCATAGCCCGGATAGCCGGGGTCAAACGAAAACGGGTACAGAGACAGGCGTCATGCGTACCGATGAGCGTCTTGTGCTGCAAATGCCTGAGCACGACGGTATGGCCCAGGACAAAAGCGCCTGCCGAACCATCCAGCACCACCGTATCATGCGCCCGAACAGCCGCCAAGAGGCTATCCGACATGTCTGATCCATTGGAAACGATGGTCAGGGCAGCCTGAACACTCTGAGCCATCACCAGCAAGCAGAGGAGAATACTATTTGCTATTATATGCTTCAAGGGCTTTACGCAAGACTATCATCGCTTTGCCAAGGTCCTCTTTATTGAGCACATACGCCATACGGACCTGATGGCGCCCGTCTTCGGGGTTGGTATAGAAACCGGTACCGGGCGCCATCATGATGGTTGCGAGCTCACGCTCGCGTTCTCCTTGTTCGTTTTCAAAGGCATACGTAAAATCAGTCAGACACCATTTGCAGAACTTCTCCACATCGTCCACCGGCAGTTCCACCATGACATAGAAAGCACCTGTCGGCGCGGGGGCAAAGACACCGGGGATCTGGTTGAGCTGGTCAATGAGGAAATTACGACGCGTCAGATACTCATCATACACCTCCTGCATATACTCCTCCGGCGTAGAGAGGCTCGCCTCGGCTACCACCTGGCCGAACAAAGGAGGAGAAAGACGCGCCTGGCAGAATTTCATAACCGACTCGCGCACGGCTTTGTTCTTCGTAATGAGCGCGCCGATACGGATACCGCACTCGCTATAGCGCTTCGAGACGCTATCCACCAGGATGACATTCTGCTCTATCCCTTCCAGATGGCAAGCGGAGATATAGGGCGATTTGGTATAGATAAACTCCCGATAGACCTCATCCGAGATGAGATAGAGGTCATATTTCTTAACCAGATCGCGGATCTGCCGCATCTCCTGTTTGGTATAGAGATAGCCCGTCGGGTTATTCGGATTACAGATCAGGATCGCACGCGTCTTAGGCGTGATCTGTTTCTCAAACTCCTCCACCGGCGGCAGTTTGAAGCCATTCTTGATATCGGTCTTGACAGACTTGACCACCGCTCCCGCCGAGATAGCAAACGCCATATAGTTGGCATAAGAGGGGTCTGTGACGATGATCTCGTCGCCCGGGTTAAGACAAGACATGTACGCGAACATGATCGCCTCCGATCCGCCGGCGGTAATAATAATCTCGTCCGGAGAAAGGTCAATACCATAGTCGGCATAATAACTCACCATCTTGGTTCGAAGCGATTTCAAACCCTGCGACGGCGAGTAGGACAGTATATCCTGACGGAAATTCTTCACCGCCTCGAGTGCTTGCGGCGGCGTCTGGATATCGGGTTGACCGATATTCAGATGATATACATGTACGCCCGCTAATTTAGCCGCATCGGCATACTTAGCCAGTTTTCTAATAGGCGACTCAGGCATCGACTGCGCACGAAGACTAATTTCCATAACGCTATTTACGATTTAATTATTTATCATTTTACTAATTGGGCCATTTGTTCTTCCAACGCTGCCCTAAAAATCTGTATATCACCGAGATCACGGATGTCCCCCAAATTACGCACCCGCTGCCGCACGGAAGCAACTGCATGCTTTGCCAGTTTGGCGGCCGAAGGTGTGATCGCTTTTTCGAGCGCGGAGAGATTGACCTTATATAACATACACGCGTGTACGACCGTGCCCGTAGGCGTAGTGTAACAAGCCGTACCGGCTACCTTGCGATCCCCCACGAGGATATCATTATGCGCCGTAGTGACGGCTTCATAGCCCATTTGGCGCAACGCACCGGAGAGGAGCGTCAGAAAGGCATCAAACACCTCCTGCGAGTGGGTCGAAGGCGAGACGAAAGAGATCATCAGGTTTCCCCGGTCGGCATAGACACATCCTCCCCCGCTCTGCCGCTGCACGACAGCGATGCCGTTCGTACGGCAGTATTCTTCGTTCACCTCCGCTTCTGCCGACTGATGCCGGCCATAGATAACTGTAGGCGGCACAATCCATGTAAAGAGCGTCGGCTCGCTAATGGTCTTCACCATCTCCTCCTCCAACGCCAGATAGGCAGTCAGCGGGAGTCCCTCTGTGACTCGTTCAACCTTCATTCGTCCACCTTATAACACCGGTTCGCTCAGTTCCACACCTCGGCAGAAACGACGTTTGATATCGCGGTCATCGCCGAGGTAGATATACCGCTCGAGACGCTGCGGGAGCGTATAGTGATCATAATTGAGATAGCTATCATCCACCAGGAGGGCATCGAACTCATATCCGGGTTCGAAGGAGCCGACTTTGCCGAAGAACGAGCCACCGCCTTTGGTAGCGAGATAGAAGACTTCGCTCAGGCTCAGGAACGGCATCTCGCCTTTGGTCTGGGCATAATTGAGTTTGGACACCTGGATAGCGTACTGCATAACGCGCAGCATGGACATATGATGTCCGGCAGAGACGTCTGTACCGAGCGCCACATGGATACCGGCATTGAGGAACTTACGAATAGGTGCCATGCCGGAGGAAAGATTGCTATTCGACATCGGGCAGTGTACTACGTACACTCCGTTCTTCTTCATCAGTTCCATCTCTTCCCCGTCAGTATAGCAGCAATGCGCCATGAGCGTAGGCGTTTGGCCGAACAGACCGTATTTATTATAAGCATCGCCATAGCAGGTGGATTCAGGCTCTAACTCCTTCACCCAGTCTATCTCCGACCGGTTTTCGGACAAGTGTGACTGCACGGGCAGACCCGTCTCAGCCGCATACTGGCCGAGCGCCGATAACATCTTATCCGAACAGGAAGGCACAAAGCGCGGCGTGATAATAGGCCGTACCAGACCGGAGGGGTTATGTTCATCCAGGTGCTTTTTCAGCATCCGCATCCCTTCCATCACTTCGTCCGTCGTATTCTGCAGGGTGTCCGGGCTATTGCGGTTCATTCCTACAAGACCAACATAGGCACCCATACCGGCCTGTATAAAGAGGTCCGCCAGGATACGCGTCGCCTCCGGATGAATGGTAGCAAAGACGGCAGAGCGCATGGTACCCTGCATCCATAGTTCGTGTACAAAACGGCGGTAGAGCCGACGGGCATACTCAGGATCGGCGTACTTGGTCTCCTCCGGGAAAGTATAGGTATTGAGCCACGGCAGTAGCTCCAGATCGAGCGCCAGGCCCATGTTACGGTACTGCGGCGCATGGACATGCAGGTCATTGAAAGCAGGGATCAGCAGTTTATCGCCGAAATCCATTACTTGCCGCCTCCAGTCCAGATTCTCCGGCAGTTCGGCATAAACGCCTTCCACCAGCCCGGTAGAGCCGACTACCACATAGCCGTGCGGGATGATCTCCAGCTTGCCCGGCGTAGGGGTATGAATAATATTAGCACGATAGATTTTCATGATTTTTTCTTAAAGAATATAAGGCAAATAAAATAATTGATGACACCCCCGATGAAGATGACTAAGAAACTGATATAATCGTCCTTCCATGTCGGTACGAGTCTTAATATCACCGGCAGCAGACCCAGTTGGATAGCTAAATTCACGGCTCTGGCCAGCAGGAATCCTCCGGCATTCTTCAGATCCGGCGTAGTACCGAACGTATACCAGTTGGAGAATAGGTAGTTCGGTATCATCTCCAGCACGTACCCGATACAGAATGCAAGGAAATATAGCCCCGTTCCTTTCTCCGGATGGCTCATGAAATACAGCGCGGCCATGAAGAACCACGTCTGTACAAACATACCCGTCGTACCTACCACGGTGAAGCGGACGGCACTACGGATTTTATCCGGCAGATATGAGGAGGGAAGTTTCACCAATTATCAATAATCAATTATCAATTTAACAAAGCTATCAGTTCGTCCATGGCGGCAGCAAGACCGTTGATATCTCTACCTCCGGCCGTAGCCATCCATGGCTGACCGCCTCCGCCGCCTTGGATATGTTTCGCAGCAGCTTTGATCATTGCACCGGCGTTCTTGCCCTCGTCCACTAAGGGTTGAGAGAGGAAGACCGCAATAGTCGGTTTATTTTCAAACGAAGTAGCACCTATAACGGCGAACTTCACATCTGTGAACTTACCGCGCAGGAGAGGCATGACGCCACGGATCATTTCCGGATTGATCTCGCCTTGCAGGCGAACCAACTTGATATCTCCGAAGTCCTCGGCACGGGCAATAAGTTGATCACGGAACATCTCGATCTTCTCTGACATAAACTGCTCGATCTGCTTCTTGAGCCCTGCGTTCTCCTCGATAGAGCGATGAATAGCCGCAGCGAGATCCGGTGTATTATTGAATAAGCCGCGCAGACTGCTCAGCATATCTTGAGCGGCATAATACAGTTCATCCGCTTTCGCTGCCGTCACGGCTTCAATACGCCGCACGCCGGCTGCAACGCTGGTCTCCATCACAATACGGATGGATCCTATACGTCCGGTGGAGGATACATGGCATCCGCCGCATAACTCTACCGACTCGCCGAACTTGATCACACGCACGTCATCTCCGTATTTCTCGCCAAAGAGAGCCATAGCGCCCATTGCCTTGGCTTGAGCTATCGGCGTGTTTCTGCTCTCCTCGAGATGATAATCCTGACGGACAAAGGCGTTTGCTACCTGCTCTACCCGGCGCAGTTCTTCCGGTGTGACTTTCTGGAAATGGTTGAAGTCGAAACGAAGACTGTCAGCTGTCACGAGACTACCTTTTTGCTCCACATGCTTGCCAAGCACCTCGCGCAGGGCATAATGGATGATATGGGTAGCCGAGTGGTTACAAGCTATAGCCTGACGACGCTCTGCATCCACCTCGGCATATAGTTTGCCGCTTTTTCCGGCGACGCCGCCTCCTACGAAAGGCACCTCGTTCATGATCAGAACGGGCAGACCGTTCTCGCGTTTCGTATCCAAAACCGCAAACCGTGCATCGTCCAAACGTAAATAACCGGTGTCTCCTACCTCACCACCCATTTCGGCATAGAACGGATTGCTGGAGATAACGACTTGGAAGAACGCCTTGCCTTTCTGCTCCACGCGGCGGAAACGCAGGATCTCTGTCTCTACAGAGAGTTCATCATACCCCACGAACTCCGGCTCTCCTTCCTTAACGATATTCCAGTCGCCCAAATCCTGCTTGTTGGCGGAGCGGCCCATCTCTTTCTGATGCTCGAGGGCTTTGTTATATTCATCTTCATTGGTGGTAAATCCGTTCTCGCGGAGGATCAGTTCGGTCAGGTCGAGCGGGAAACCATAGGTATCTTTGAGGGTAAACACATCTACACCGCTGATCTCGGTCTTACCGGCTTTCTTCGCTTCGTCCATCAGTTTGTCGAGCAAACCGATACCTTTGTCCAAGGTACGAAGGAAAGCTTCTTCCTCGGATTTGATGACCGGCGTGATCTGCGCCTGCTGCGCTTTCAGTTCGGGGTACGCTTCGCCCATGTCGGCGATCAGTTGCGGTACCAGCTGATAGAGGAACGCGGAACGCATATTCAGGAAGGTATAGCCGTATCGTACAGCGCGGCGCAGGATACGACGGATGACATAACCCGCTTTCTCATTACTCGGCAGCTGTCTGTCCGTGATAGCAAAAGCAATCGTACGAATATGATCCGCTATCACGCGCATAGCGATATCTACTTTCTCGTCCTTGCCGTATTCGCAATGGCATAACTCGCCTATGCGGCGGAGCATCGGCTGGAAGACATCGGTGTCGTAGTTACTGGTCTTGCCTTGGATGGTACGTACCAGACGCTCAAAACCCATACCGGTGTCGATCACTTTCTTGGCCAGCGGCTCCAGCGAACCATCTGCCTTCCGGTTATATTGCATGAAGACGATATTCCATATCTCGATCACCTGCGGGTGATCTTTGTTCACCAGTTCGCGACCCGGTACTTTCGCCCGCTCTTCTGCTGAACGGCTGTCTACGTGGATCTCGGAACAAGGACCGCAGGGACCTGTCTCACCCATCTCCCAGAAATTATCATGCTTGTTGCCGTTCAGAATATGGTCTGCCGGAAGATGCTTGGCCCAGATAGCCGCAGCCTCGTCGTCGCGACCTAAACCTTCCTCTGCCGATCCCTCGAAAACAGTGGCGTACAGGTTAGCCGGATCGATCTTCAGAACATCTACGATATACTCCCAGGCAAAATCAATCGCTTCGGCTTTGAAATAATCCCCGAAGGACCAATTGCCGAGCATCTCAAACATCGTATGATGGTAGGTGTCATGACCTACTTCTTCCAGATCGTTATGCTTGCCGCTCACGCGCAGACATTTCTGACTATCCGCCACGCGCGGGTACTTGATCGGGTCGTTACCTAAAATAATTCCCTTCCATGGATTCATGCCCGCATTGGTAAACATCAATGTCGGGTCGTCTTTGATCACCATCGGTGCGGAAAGTACGATCTGATGTCCCTTCCCCGCCATGAAATCCAAAAATGATTTTCTAATCTCTTGAGCTGTCATTATATCTTGTTGTTTTGAAATCTATAAACTCGCGACGAGGTCTTCCCTCTTTGTCGTCTTTCTCGATGAAAGGCAACGGATCAGCCGTTAACTCGTCGTATTCTTCCCTTGCGCGCAGGACATCGATGGCCATGTATAGCGCATTGCGCATGCTCCGTTCGTCCGCTTCGTTCTTACCCGCTATGTCGTATCCCGTACCATGATCCGGCGAGGTACGAACTATAGGCAGACCCGCCGTGTAGTTCACGCCCGTCATATCCAGCGTCTTGAACGGGATCAAGCCCTGGTCGTGGTACATGGCCAAGACTGCATCGAAATGGCTGAAATGACCCGTTCCGAAAAAACCGTCAGCGGCGTAAGGACCGAACGCCCATATTCCCTGCTCGTTCGCTTTCGCGATGGCGGGTACGATGATCTCCTGCTCCTCTTTGCCCAACAGTCCTGCGTCTCCCGCATGAGGGTTAAGCGCCAACACCGCGATACGGGGTTTCTCCAATCCGAAATCGCGTTTCAGGCTACTATTCAGAAGCTCCAGTTTAGTTACTATCCGCTCCTCGGTAATCTGAGACGGGATATCCGCCAAGGGGACATGGTTGCATACCAGCGCCACCCTGAGGTTTCCGCTGCAAAGCATCATCAGGCTGCCTGCAAGTGCTTGCGTATCCGGAAGACGGAAGTACTTTTCGAGAAACTCCGTATGTCCTTCTCCTAACGCCTCTTTATTCAGCGGAGCAGTTACCAAAGCCTGTGCTTTACCTTCTTTCAAATCCCGGCATGCGCGTTCGAGCGAAGCACGGGCAGCTTTGTTCGCATCCGGCGAAGGGGTACCGAACGACACCGGCACATTGTCGGTATAGCAGGTAATCAGGTTCAATCGGCCATCTTTTGCCTGGTCGGCCGAGTCGATCATATTCCAGTTGATATTGCGGTACGCCTCGTCCAGCGTATGAATATGCTGTTTCGCTACCGCGGCATTGCCGTATATCACAGGACGCATCACCTCAAAGATATGCGTCTCCAACAGAGCTTTCATGATCACCTCATATCCTACTCCGTTTGTATCCCCAGCTGTTATTGCTATTATCGGTTTCATATCAAATTACAATTCACAATTCACAATTTACAATTTACAATTTACAATTTATGCACTTTCTCATATTTCAGTCTGGCGAGGTCATACTCACTCTTCTCTTCGTCAGGATATCCCAAGGCGATGGCACAGAGCACCTCGAGTCCTTCGGGAATACCAAATAGCTCACGTACAAACTTTGCAGCGCCGTTACGGTCCTCCTCGCCGTCGGTCACTATACCACGCTCATGGATATGACACCAGCAGGCACCTATTCCCTGCTCCGCAGCAGCCAACAGGATATGCTCGGCAGCGATACCGCCGTCCGCCATCCAGGTGTTGTGGCACAGCGTCGGATCCAAGGCTATCACGATAGCCGCCGTAGCTGTGTCGAACATCTGGGCACCATAGGTCTTGCATGCTGAAAGAGCATGAATCTTGGCAGGATCTTGCGTCACGTAAAACTCCCAAGGACAAGTCCTTTTGGCGCTCGGAGACATCAATGCGCACCGTAATAAATACTCTATTTTCTCCTGCGCGATCGGCTCCGATGTATATTTTCGGATAGACCGACGGCGCTGACATAACTCTTCAAAACTTACAAATGCAGCCATATTAATCCAAATTAGCGTGCAAAGGTACTGCTTTTTTTTGACATACACAACTATTTGTGTATTTTT
>JAGCFY010000130.1 GCA_017649845.1 Paludibacteraceae bacterium | reverse complement strand
ACCAGCACCAGCATGTTCTCTACCGGAATCTTCTCCTGTCCTAACCAGTACCGGACGGCATTTCCGCTGAGATTCATGTAGGTGGAAGGCTTGAGCAGAACCATCTCGGCGTTCTTTACGCGGCATTTGGCTACAAAACCATAACGCTTGTCTTGCCATTCCGCCTTGACCGACGCAGCAAACGCATCGATCATCATAAAACCGATGTTGTGCCGCGTACCGGCATACTCGTTGCCGATATTTCCCAAACCTACTATTAGAAACTTAGCCATGATTTCTTAAAAATTAGGGGCAAGGCATAAGCCCCGCCCCATTCGATAACCGTTAACGGTGATCGTTAACCGTTATTAAGCCTGTTTGCTCTGGCGAGTAGCCTTCACCTCTGCTACGCAAGCGTCTGCAGGGTTAACGAACTTCAGACCTTCAATCTTCACGTCCTCAACAGCGATTTTCTTACCCAGACCAAGCTCGGTAACATCGATATTGATACGATCAGGGAATGCGGTGTAGATACCTTGTGCTTTCAGCTTGCGCATTGCTTGAACCAGTTTACCACCGGCTTTAACACCTTCTGCCAAACCATTCAGCTGGATAGGAATCTCAACTACTACCGGCTTCTTCTCATCTACTGCGAGGAAGTCAATATGCAGTGCCTTGCCATCCATCGGATGGAACTGGAGCTCCTTAACGATAGCTTTCGTCTTCAAATCACCTACGGTGAGGTCAACGATCTGGGTGTCAGGAGTGTAAATCAGTTTGCGAACGTCACCTGCTTTTACTGTGAAGGTGCAGTTCTGACCGCAACCATAAAGGTTGCAAGGGATCAAATCCTCTGCGCGGAAAGCTTTGGCTGCTTTCTTGCCGTACTCTGCACGAGGAGTACCTACTAATGCAAATTCTTTCATTGTTGTTAAAATGTTTGTGTTACTTAATACCGTGTATTCCATCACACGTTCCGCTTCTGCGGAAAAAATAGGCTGCCTGCGCAGCCTGTGTTGTCCACCGAGGAGTCGAACCTCGCTTCTCGGAACCAAAATCCGGTGTAATACCGATATACGAGTGGACACCGTTTTCACCTTTCAGCGAAAAAGCGTGCAAAAGTACTGCTTTTTTTTGAATTGACCAAATATTTTTGCATTTTTTGTTAAAAAAACGTCAAAATAAGTGTTTTTTGAGAATAATTTTTATATTTCTGCTTTTTTTAGGCAAAGACTTGCGTATGTCAAAAAAAAGTAGTACCTTTGCAGCCTAAATTGTGTGCGCATGAACGCGTATGCCTAATAAAGTGTGTTTGATAAATGGCGAACAAAAAAAAGATAATTAATGATCCGGTGTTTGGATTTTTGTCCATCCCGAATGAGTTGATATACGATGTGTTGCAACATCCCTACGTCCAGCGGCTGAACCGTATCCGGCAATTAGGTCTGTCGTATCTGGTCTATCCCGGAGCTACTCATAGCCGTTTCGGTCATTCGCTCGGCGCGATGCATCTGATGCATGAAGCAATCACCTCGCTGCGGCTTAAAGGTGTCGAAATCACGGAAGAGGAGGCAACGAGCGCGATGATAGCGATCTTGCTGCATGATATCGGTCACGGTCCTTTCTCCCATGTGCTGGAGCATACGATCGTGGACGGAGTAGCGCACGAGGATATCTCGTTGCTGATGATGGAGAGGATAAATCTCGATCTGCACGGACAACTCGATATGGCAATAGCGATCTTCAAAAACGAGTATCCGAAGCATTTCCTGCATCAGTTGATTTCCAGTCAGTTGGACGTAGATCGCATGGATTATCTGTGCCGCGACAGTTTCTTCACGGGCGTGCAGGAAGGACGCGTAGCCAGCGAGCGGTTGCTCAAGATGCTGGATGTAAGGAATGATAAACTCGTGGTGCAGGTGAAAGGTATTTATTCGGTGGAGAAATTCCTCGTCGCGCGGCGTTTGATGTATTGGCAGGTCTATCTGCATAAGACATCCGTGGCGGCTGAGCAGCACCTGATCAAGATCCTCAGTCGTGCCAAAGAACTGGCGCGTGGCGGCAAGGACTTGTTCTGCTCGCCGGCATTGAGGTATTTCCTGTATCAGAATGTGAATTTTGAGATGTTTAGTCCTACCAGCGAAGCATTGGAGAATTATGCCTTGCTGGATGACAACGATGTGCTGTCGGCTATCAAAGCATGGATCAGCAGCGATGATAAGGTGCTGAGTATGTTAAGCGAGAGTTTTATCAACCGCCGCCTTTTCCGCGGAGAATTGCTCGAAGCCCATTTGTCGGCTGCCCAAGTGGCGGAACTGAACAAAGCCTTTGCCGATAAACTGAATGTGAGCGAGGAGGAAGCGAGGTATTTGTGGAGCGAACATGTGTCCACAAGCAATACCTATTCGGAGAAAGCCGATAGTATCGATATCCTATACAATGACGGTAGCGTGAGAGATATAGCGGAGGCCAGTGAGATTCTGGACTTGGAGGCTCTGACGAGGAAACCGAAAAAATTGTATCTTTTTAAATACAGAGTACATGGAATTTAATGCAGGACAGATAGCCGCGCTGTTAGGCGGAGCATTGTACGGAAATGCCAATGCCAAGGTCAGCGACGTGGCACCGATAGAGAGTGCGGAGGCGCGCCATTTGTCATTTGTGACGGAAGAGAAATATCTGTCGTATTTATATACGACCAAAGCGGGCGTGGTGCTGATCACGCGCAGCTTGGTGGAAGGAAAACTGAAATTCCCGGAGGGAGAAGGTAAAGCCGGCGGTGCGTTTATCCTCGTGGAGAACGCTCGAGGAGCGATGGGACAGTTGTTGGCATTGGTGTCGAAAGCTATGAATCCTGCCAAACAAGGCGTTGAACAGCCGTGTTTTATCGCCGAAGGAGTCGCTGTGCCCGAGAATGCATATGTCGGAGCGTTCACCTATATAGGGAAGAACGTGAAACTCGGCAAAGGCGTGCAGATCTATCCGAATGTTTATATCGGCGAGAATGTCACCATCGGCGACAACACGACTCTTTATGCCGGAGTGAAGGTCTATGCGCATTGTGTCATAGGTGCCGGATGTATCCTCCATGCAGGTGTGGTCGTTGGCGCAGACGGTTTCGGTTTCGAACCCGATGCGCAGGGCGTGAATCGGAAAATCCCGCAGATAGGAAACGTGATTATCGAGGATGATGTGGAAATAGGCGCTAATACCACCATCGACCGCGCTATGATGGGTTCGACCATCATTCGCAAGAATGCGAAGTTAGACAATCTCGTGCAAGTGGCGCATAATGTGGAGGTAGGCGAAAGTTCTTTCCTCTGTGCGCAGGTGGGTATCGCCGGAAGCACGAAAATAGGAAAGCATTGTATCTTGGCGGGACAGGTCGGCGTAGCGGGACATATCGAGATAGCGGATAACTGCATCTTCGGTGCTCAGACGGGCATCCCTAACTCCATTAAGAAACCCGGTATGTACATGGGTTACCCGGCTATCGACGCTGCGCTGTGGCGCAGAGCGGTCGTCAAATTCAAACAAGCAGCGAAAGAGAAATGAAACAACACACTATAAAAGAAAGTTTTACTTTAAGTTCGGTGGGACTGCATACAGGCCTGTATGTGACGGCTACTTTCCGTCCGGCGGCGGAAAATACCGGAGTGTGCCTGCGGCGGATAGATTTGCCCGGACAGCCGTGTCACCAGGCTCTGGCAGATTATGTTTCTGCTACGGAGCGAGGCACAGTGCTGGAGCGCGGTAAATGGAAGATCAGTACGGTGGAGCACGCGTTGAGTGCCTTGTATGCCTTGGGCGTAGATAACTGTATAATCGATGTGGATGCGCCGGAGATGCCGATATTGGACGGAAGCGCACGTATGTTTGTAGAGGAGATTCAGCGTGTGGGATTGCAGGAACAGGAGGCGGAGCAACAGGTGTACATCGTGCGCGAACCGATAGAGTATATCTCGGAGCACGGACATGTTATGCGTATCGAACCGTGTGATCATTATGAGATAGATGTGACTATTGCCTTTGATTCGAAACTGCTGCGCGAGCAGCATGCTACCTTGACCAACTTGGCCGATTATCCGGTCGAGATGGCTTCCGCAAGAACCTTCTGTTTCGTGCGGGAGATAGAACCGCTCCTCCGCGTCGGACTCATCAAAGGAGGCGACCTCAAAAATGCACTCGTGATCTATGAAACCGAATTGTCACAGGCGGGAATGAATTATTTCTGCGACAAAATGGGACAACCGCGGCTGGATGCTACCAAACTGGGTTATCTCTCGCCGCTTAACTATCCGAATGAACCCGCGCGGCACAAACTGCTGGATGTCATTGGCGACCTCTCGCTGCTTGGCCTGCGCCTGCAAGGAAAAGTAACGGCATACAAACCGGGACATACGTTTAACACGCAGTGTATACGACGACTGCGAAACCAAATACTGTCAGAATAAATGATCAGCCCTTTAGCATATGTGAGCCCGAAGGCTCAAATCGGCAAAAACGTCACGATTGATCCGTTTGCCTATATCGATGATAATGTGATTCTTGGCGATAACTGCCATGTGTTT
>JAGCFY010000016.1 GCA_017649845.1 Paludibacteraceae bacterium | reverse complement strand
TCCTCGCCCGGACGAACGAAGAACTGCATCTCCATCTGCTCGAACTCACGCATACGGAAGATGAACTGGCGTGCTACGATCTCGTTGCGGAAAGCCTTACCGATCTGAGCGATACCGAACGGCACTTTCATACGGCCGGTTTTCTGTACGTTCAGGAAATTGACGAAGATACCCTGTGCCGTCTCCGGACGAAGGTAGATCTTCATCGCGCCGTCGGCTGTCGAACCCATCTCGGTGGAGAACATGAGGTTGAACTGACGTACATCGGTCCAGTTACGCGTGCCGCTGATCGGGCATACGATCTCTTCGTCCAGAATGATCTGCTTCAGCTCCTCGAGATCATTGTCGTTCATCGCCTTGGCAAAACGCGCATGCAGCGCCTCGCGCTTGGCGATATGCTCCTTCACACGCTCGTTGGTGGCCTTGAACATCTCCTCATCAAAACTCTCACCGAAACGCTTGCGGGCTTTCTCGATCTCTTTGGCGATTTTCTCATCGTATTTAGCGATCTGATCTTCGATCAGTACATCTGCACGGTAACGCTTCTTAGAGTCGCGGTTATCAATCAACGGATCGTTGAACGCATCTACGTGACCCGATGCCTTCCAGGTAGTAGGGTGCATGAAGATAGCCGCATCGATACCGACGATATTCTCATGCAGCAGCGTCATGCTGTCCCACCAATAACGCTTGATATTATTCTTCAACTCCACGCCGTTCTGACCGTAGTCATACACAGCGCCCAGACCATCGTAGATCTCGCTGGACGGAAAAACAAAGCCGTACTCCTTGCAATGCGCTACGATTTTCTTAAATGTTTCTTCTTGTGTTGCCATAATTTTGTGATATAAAACTTTTGCGAGTGCAAAAGTACTACATTTTTTTGATATACGCAAGAAAAAATGTATTATTGGCACACATTTTGTAAAATATTAATTAAAATTATATTCGTATGAAAAAGATTTTTTCTCTTTTGATGGCTTTGTTGCTGTGTGTAGGCGGAGCCAATGCTTGCATGAAGAAGAATCGTCGTCTGCCGGAAGTAAGCCTTCAGCCGTTGACGGTCATCGTGATGGATTCTACCAAAGCGCTTCTGGATGGGGCGGAAGTAAGGGTAGGCAAGACTACATTCAAGACATCTTATGACGGACGTGTAGTGCTCAAACCGGAGATATTAACGGGCTTGAAGACGGTCACGGTCAGCCGAGACGGGTTTGAGGACCTGAAGTTTGCGTTGGATGGCGCGCCCCTGGCGATCGTAGAGATGAAGGCCAAACCGCGCAAAGCCGGAAAAGAGGACAAAATAGTTGCCTACGGAGTAGGATCTACCAGGAGCGGCAAGAAAGACGAGGTGATGTATGTAAAAATGGCCGCTGCTCCGATGGCAACAGCTGATTATGCAGAGAGCGGGGCAATAGCGGAAGAAGCCGAGGTAATGTCTATGGTAGCAGACAGGGAGAGTGCTATGCCTGTGGGATATGCGCCGAATAATGCTGTTTCTGCCGGCAAGCTGACAGCAGGTGAAGTGAACGATTTCGCCAAATGGCGGCTATGGCCGAATATGACGGACTCCGCTCATCAGCCGTTCATCAACCAATGGCAGATCCTGCCGCGTCACCGTTATACCGTGCAAGTGACCACCCGGAGCGGTTTCCCTGTCGCATCCAAACCGGTCAACCTGACGGACGGCAACGGAAACACGATCTTCCAGGCCGTCACGGATAACACAGGTAAAGCGGAGATATGGTATCAGCTGGTAGGAAAACACCTGTGCGGCAAGCACGCGGACTTCTATATCGCTGTAGATGACCAAAAACAAATAGCTAAAGACTGGTATGACGGGCTTAATACCTTCGTCCTTGACGAGCCGTGCCAAGCGAACGAAGAGGTGGACGTGATGTTCGTATTCGATGCCACGGGCTCGATGGGCGACGAACTGCGCTACCTGCAGGCGGAGATGAAGGATGTGATTGCACGTGCCAAGGATGCTACGGGAGGACTGGATATCCGGACCGGCGCGGTCGTCTATCGTGATCACGGCGACGAGTATATCACCCGTATCTCACGCCTGACGGATGAGATCAAGACGACCCAGGCTTTCATCGACAAACAGGAGGCAAACGGCGGAGGCGATTTTCCCGAAGCCGTCCCCGAGGCGCTCATGGCGGCGCTCAACAGTGCCGGATGGAATGAAGACGCGCGTGCGCGCATAGCGTTCCTTATCTTAGATGCGCCATGCCATTCCGATAGTGCCACGATAGCATTGCTGCATGACCAGCTGCTCAATGCAGCGGCGCAAGGCATACGTATTGTGCCTGTTGTATGTAGCGGTCTGGACAAAAGCGGAGAATACCTGATGCGCTCGATAGCTCTGGCTACCAACGGCACCTCCTTCTTCCTTACAGACGACTCGGGCATCGGGCACTCCCATCTCAAACCCACGACCGATAGCCTCAAAGTGGAGCACTTAAACGATATGCTTGTCCGTACGATTGTTGAGTTCAGCCGGATGACCAGTTGCGAGAGTAGGGATATAGATGAGCCGGTGGATGACGAAGGACAATTCCTGCCGAATCCGTTCAATGCAGAGGAACTGGCGGCCGATCCTTCGATCCCGCACGGAGAAGGGGTGTATTACCTGATCGACGTGTCCGGTAAACTGATTACGATCATCGAAGGAGAAATGACGCTCTTGCAGCCGCAGATAACTCGAATGCACCTGCCTATCGGCGTCTATTTCATCAAAACATACGTGGACGGACAGTGGTTTACCCGGAAGATTCTCGTGCGATAAGAGATAAAAAATATCCAAATCCTTGCGTATGTCAAAAAAAAGCAGTACTTTTGCACCGCAAAAGTGTTTGAAGTATGGATATTTCGGTTATAGTGCCTCTTTATAACGAGGCGGAGTCCCTGCCGCATCTGTATGAGTGGATCGCGCGGGTAATGAAAGAGAACAAGTTCTCTTACGAGGTGATTTCTGTCAACGATGGTTCGACAGACGAGTCATGGGATGTGATCCGGCAGTTGCAGGGAGACAAGGCGCAAGGTGCAAAGGGTGTTGTGCGGGGTATCTGTTTCCGGCGGAATTACGGCAAGAGTGCGGCGCTGTATTGCGGCTTTAAGGCTGCTCAAGGCGATGTGGTCATTACCATGGATGCGGACCTGCAGGATAGTCCGGACGAGATACCGGAGCTCTATCGGATGATCACCGAGGAGGGATACGACCTGGTAAGCGGATGGAAACAGAAACGGTATGACAATGCCTTGACCAAGAATCTGCCGTCGAAACTCTTTAATGCTACCGCGCGACGCGTGACGGGTATTCAATTGCATGATATGAACTGCGGACTGAAAGCTTACCGCCTGGAGGTGGTGAAGAATATCGAGGTCTTCTCCGAAATGCACCGCTATATCCCGTATCTGGCCAAGAACGCTGGATTCACCAGGATAGGGGAGAAAGTAGTGCAGCACCGCAAGAGGGAGTTCGGTACTTCCAAATTCGGTCTAAACCGCTTTGTGAATGGCTATCTCGACCTGATGACCTTATGGTTTCTCAATAAGTTCGGCAAGCAACCGATGCATTTCTTCGGCCTGGTAGGCAGCCTGATGTTCTTCATCGGATTTATTGCGATCATCGTGGTTGGGTCTATGAAACTCTATGCGCTCGCGCATCATGTGCAGGCTATGCTGGTCGGAGTCAACCCCTATTTCCATATCTCCATCTTGATGATGATCTTGGGTTGTATGCTTTTCCTGGCTGGATTCCTGGCCGAAATCATTATCCGTAACAGCCCGAGCCGTAATGACTACCTGATAAGGGAAGAGATCTAAAGAATGAATAAGGAATTAAGCGATCAGGTTAATACCATCGAGCGTGCGTTAGGCGAATGTATGATTGAGACCGCTGCGCTCGTGCTTCGTACATGGCTCGGAGAGATCGGAGAGAATAACCCCTACGAGGAGGCGCTCGCATCGATCCGTACCCGGTACAACCAGCTATTCATCCGATGGCAGAACGTAGATGATCCGGAGGCGGAGGCAACGCTCGATAAACTGACGGGGGATATGTATCAACTCGTGGACGCCGTCTATGCCGATCTTCGTCTGAAACGCGGACTCTCGCCACAGATGCATGGCTTTAATCCTGATTCTCCCCAATCGGTCGTCAATTATTTCCAGAACTGCATCCACTTAAAACCCGAGGACCTGGACTGGGTTCGGGAGGTGATAGCGGACGAACAGCAAGCCAGCACAGCGCTGCTGGCAATATCCTCTTTGGCGCAGAATTTGCGGGAATGCTTCAGCATCGATGCGTTTGTTACGCTCATAGAGGGGATGAATGCTGCCAACGAGATGGTAGCGGATTTCTGCACGCATAATGTGTTGACGCTCTTGATCCATTACGATGTGCGGATCGATTTCTTCCCGCAGGTACAGGATGCTTTCACCAATGCTGTAGCCTCGATGGACGATATGGGCGATCGGGTATTCGAGATATTATGTACCCTCATCGCTATGTCACGCAAGAATTGGTTGTCCGATTTTGCGAACGGTTTGGCTGCTTTTGATTGGTTGCCGGAGTCGGTGCAGAAACTGATCAAGACCGTAGGCATAGACGGTGACTACAAGACATTCAGTCAATGGGTACCGAAAGAGGAAGAGGAATATATGGAGGAGCTGGTGAAAAACCTGCCTAATACATGGCTGTATGAGGTGCTGGTCAGTGGCGCGCCCGGACGCGAGAACACCTTGGCTTTAGTAGGCGTCAGGAGCGGATACAGAGACTATATGTGGGCTCATCCCGAGATAGCAGAACAAGTATATCGCGATGTGCTACGGCAAGGCTCGCAGCAACCTCTTGATTTTATCAATTATGCGCATTGCCTGCTCCTCAAAGGCGATAGGATGATGGCCTTTGAGAACTACCGTCAAGCGCGTCAACTAAGCGGATCGCTCCGCGCTTTCTATGATCTCTTCCGACCCGATAGAAGGCAGCTCATCGATCATGGCGTGCCTACGGAATTTGTATATCTGATGGAGGATAATCTGGTGAACGGTTGACGATGAGCGCTTAGAACGCTACACCTATACCGGCATCGATAAATTCTGCCCGTACACCGTGAGTTTTCAATCCTAATTGTACAAAGAGGTGGTCAAGTACATGATACTTGAGCACGAATTGCATATAGCACCATCCGTCTTGGTAGTTGCTTGCTTTGGTAAAGTCATAGGAATAGAAAATACCTCTGTTGAGCGGTTTGTCACCCGGGTGTAGCGCATTCGGATCATAATCTTTACTCGTAGGATCACTATTCCAGTCGAATGGTTCGAGATTCTTGATAGGATCATAGAGATAGAAACCAACATGGAGACCCGCTGTCAGTTTGCCGATGATAAACTCCGGTTGAATACTAAAACCGACACGGAAACAATTGGCTATATTGCTCTCGTATAAATACGTCTTACCAAAATATGTAATAGGCGCTGTATTATCCGGCTTAGCCAAACGATGGTAAACACATTGATAATAACCGTCGTAGAACCCGTCGAAACCTGCGCCAAGGCGGAAAATCCCGATCGGAACCCAATAAGCAGCTACTTTCATCGAGGCAGCACCGAAGAATAACAATCCATTTGCATTGTCGCTATAGTACGTTTGACGAATACCGCCTGTAGCACTAATCTCAATAGCCCAGGGCTTGTCTACATCTTCATACAATTTGCGCGGTACATCCGGTTTCGGGGCTTCATAGAGGGTTCCTTTGCCGCGTTGTTCTTCCGGATGATATCGCAAGCCCAAAGAGCCCAGAAACATGTTATAGCCTGCATTCGGGTGGAGTATACTACCGTTACTGATATGATGCCAGCCGATGTCGGTTGTGATCTCCCAGCCTTTCTTAATCGGGAAATCCATGAACAGTTGCACCGATAGATAAGCATTTAGCACCGATCCGATGGACCAGTTAGCTCCTTTGTGGCCGTTGTATAATTTCTCGCCTTCAAACGTATTTCGGTAGGTCTTGGTACATGCCGCAATGCCTACAACAGGCCGTAAACCGATCCTAAAATGTTTGCCGTTATAGAAAGGTTCGTTGATATATCCGTATGCCGCAATAGCCGAACCCAGTTTGTCGTCATTGCCGAGGTTTAAGTAACGCAGACCGACACCGACAGAAGCATTATTCCATTGTTGCAAGCTATGCCACCTGCCTGTAGGAAGAAACTCCACATTGAAAGACCCGCCTAAGAGCGGACGAGAGCCTATCCATTCCTCTACTTTGCCGTCCGGCATCATTATTCCCGCCGAGGCATTCCAAGTGTACGCTAACTCATAATGAGGCAGCGCAAACGCCTGTAAACAGGCGAAGAAGAGTATGCAAGAAAGGTATTTTCTCATTTTTCCGCCGCAAAATTACGAAAATATTTTGACATATGCAAATTTTTTTGTAACTTTGCACGCAAAATCATTGTAGGCACGTACACATGAACTTTTTGTTGCTAATAGTAAGCATCATGACCTTCACGGTGGAGAGTAAGAGCAAAGTCTCTGCAGCCGGAGAATGGCCGTACAGCATGGAGGCGTATTATGCGAATACGTATCAAAAAGGAGACGTACGGGCGGGGGACACAGCTACGCTCGTTGTAAACGGTCTGGATGGTATATCGATAGAGCAGATAGCCGTATATTTGAAATCCAACAAGAGCGCCGGAGCCGGTACGGTTACTATCACTGCGGATGGAGAGATCTTTTTTCAACAGGAAGGAACATACAAGGAATGGTTCGGTGCTTACGACAACACGAATTACCAGCCGCTCATATGGTCTGGATCAAGAACTATGACCGCGGGCTCGCTCCAGGTACAGATTATCGGTACTACCAATTCGTTGCATATCGAGAAATATGAGATCACATGGGATCAAAAAGCCGATCCCCACACCGTGACACTCATGAACGGGAATACGCAGTATGACGAATTAAGCGGCACTCAAGTGGTGCTTCCTTCTTTGCCCGATACGGACGAATGGCAGTTTATCGGCTGGACGGATATACCGTTTTATGTCAGGAACGAATGGCTCCCTTCGCTTCTTGCCCCCGGATCATACAAACCGGCTAATGATATCACATTATGGGCTGTCTATTCCCATAAAGCGCAAATGAATCAGTTGATAGCTACAGAACTGCGCTCTGGCGTGTATCTATATGCCGACCGTGTGAGTAGGAAGGCAATGAGCGGCGGAGTGGTGAACGGTTTGGCGGAGTCTGCCGAGATAGATATCACCGATACAAACCAGCAATACGAGATTACTTTCTATCCGGATAGCACTGCTACTATACGGCAAATGTACGTTTATGGCGAGGAATATATCGGTTTCTACGGCACCCAATTAGCGAATACACCGTCGCGGTGGAAGGTCTATCACGAGGGTCAGAAAACGGCATTTTATACCACAGTGAATGATGCGATATACATGCTGCTTCCGGCGTCTTTGCATTATGTGGATAATGACTATTTCCCGTGTGCGGAATTGCAGCCGGTAAGCAAGGTAGAATCCACTACTACGGTGTTATTGAGTGCAGATAGTGCCATCCGAATCTACCTGACCTGCTATCCGGAAGTAGGATTCGGAATAGATGAAGTGAATGCTAAAGAGTGTGAGGGAGCGCTGGTCATCCCCTTCGGGAACTACGAGCTCCATATACATAAAGGGAAAAAATATTTGAGATTGAGATGAAACTGTTAGTTATATTACTATCGGTCCTAACCGGTATTCTAAACGGAGACTATAACGCCAAGACGCTTTCTGCAGCAGAGCAGGACAGCATGCTGAATGTACAAGGGGCAAAGGAACTGAGCACAAAGGACGATGGACAAAGTACCCGATACAGGCTCGAGAGCGAGAATGAGGAACAAATATTCCGGCATTCGAGCATAGCGGACTGGTTCGTATACGATACGATGCGGCATGCGCGGAAACGCTTGGGAGATGGGATATTCAAAGGCGAGGAAGTGAAAGTGCGGGATGCGGTGATGAGTCCGAACGGACGGTATGTTGCCTTTGCGAAAGATAATAACCTCTATCTCCATAAATGCGATTTCGGCACCGAAGTAGCGGTAACGAAGAGCGAAGATCCCGATATCATCAGCGGTATAGCCGACTGGCTATATGAAGAGGAGTTCGGCACAACAGCGCTGTTTGCTTTCTCGCCGGATTCCAAAATGCTGGCTTTCGTGCGGCTCGACGAACACGACGTGCCGAGTTTCAACTGGGATGTTTATGGCGATTTGCAATATCCCACCCAAGAGAGCCTGCGCTATCCCAAAGCAGGTTGCCCGAACGCGAAGGCTTCCGTCTGCGTCTATGACATCGCTACCAAAGGGATTCAGACCATGCAAGTGAATAACGAGAAAGCCGATGTGTATTTCCCTCGTCTGCGCTGGACGGAGAATGGAGAATTGCTGGTGCTGCGTGTGAATAGAGACCAGACGAAGATGGAGGTGCTTTCCTGCAATCCTAAATCGACCGTTTCTCATCCGATATATAAAGAGGAAAGTAAGAAATATTTCGTGGACTATAGTCTGTTCGACCAATGGCAATGGCTGAGCGACGGCAGGTTTGTTGTGCTGAGCGAAAAAGACGGCTGGAGAAGAGCATACCTCCATAACGCGCAGGGCGTAGAGCAGAAAGTGTTGACGCCGGAAGGATTAGACCTAACCGCTGTTTACACCGTAGATGAGTCGACACAGACCCTCTTTTATCAGGCAGCGCCGACACCGAGCACCAGGCAGATATATGCGGTAAGTTTAAAGAAAGGTGACATCTCTCAACTGACCACCGAAGAAGGCACGCATAGTGCCCGCTTCTCGGCTGACGGCAAGCGGATGATAGAGTGCTATCAGAGTTTTGATACACCGAATCGATACACGCTGTATGAGGTACGGGGTACGAAGGGACTAACGAATGGAAAAGTGCTACTGGAGAATGATTCGTTAGTTGAGGCATGGAGAGCAAACGGGCTGCCCGAACCGGAGTTAATACGCATTCCGAACGGCCAAGGGCAGGAGTTGGAAGCAATGGTTTTGCTCCCGCAAAATTCCAAATCTCAAATCTCAAATATCCAATTGCCTTTGGTGGTAATGCATTACAGCGGCCCGGCGAGCCAGCGCGTGCTGAATAGATGGCGCAAGAGATTCGAATACGCGCTGGTAGAAGCAGGATATGCAGTACTGATCGTGGATTCGAGAGGTGGAGAATGCCGGGGCAGAGCATGGAGGAACGAGACCTATATGTCTCTCGGTCAGAAAGAAGCGGAGGATCTGATAGCTGCAGCCAATTATATGGGGCAGCAGGACTATATCGATGCACAACGCATGGCGATATTAGGATGGAGCTACGGCGGTTATGAGACGCTCTACACCATGAGCACCAAAGGACATCCGTTCAAGGCGGGTATCGCGATAGCGCCGGTGACGGACTGGAAACTGTATGACTCCGCTTATACGGAGCGATATATGCGTCGGCCGCAGGTCAATCCGCGCGGATACGAAGAAGCATCGCTGATGAGTCATGTGCAGGATTTGAGCGGAGAGGTGCTGATCATTCATGGCACAGGAGATGATAACGTACATGTCCAGCAGACAATGCAATATATCAATGCATTGGTAGAAGCAGACAAGCAATTTGAGATGCAACTCTATCCGGATGACAACCATTTCCTGAGAAAAGGCAATAATGCAAAGCATATGCATGAGAGGGTTTTAGGTTTCTTGGAAAGAACCCTAAAGTAGAGTGATGAGTGAATGAGTGCTTGAGTTTGTAATTGGTAATTGGTAATTTGTAATTGGTGATTGGTAATTTGTAATTTTAAATTGATATATTTATGGAAACAAAACAACAAAACAAGTCTTTGGCAATTATTACGATTATCGCCATGATGTTCCTCTACGCGATGATCTCGTTTGTAACCAATCTGGCTGCTCCGGTAGGTAAGATCTGGGGTGCGTCGTTTGATGATCCTGCGCAGGCCGAGCGTATGGGTATGTTAGGCAACTTGTTCAACTTCCTGGCATATCTGGTCATGGGTATCCCGGCCGGTAATTTCCTGGCCAAACACGGCTACAAGAAGACAGCATTGACTGCTATCTTCTTAGGTTTCTTAGGTATCAGTGTACAATGGCTGAGCGGTGTGTTTGATAGTTTCGCTGTGTATCTGACCGGTGCGCTTCTTGGCGGTTTCTGCGTATGTATGCTGAACACCGTAGTTAATCCGATGCTCAACCTTTTGGGTGGCGGCGGTAACAGAGGCAACCAGCTCAATATGATCGGCGGAACACTGAACTCTTTGACGGGTTCGCTCACTCCGATGCTGGTAGGCGCCTTGGTAGGTCAGAGTCTTGCAGGCAAGGAGATTGATGACGTGAATGTAGTGCTGTATATCGCAATGGCAGTCTTCGCAGTAGTTTATCTCGTGATCCGTTTGACTCCTATTGCCGAACCGGCCGGTGCAGGTCAGCAGGTTGTTTACGAGCGCAGCCCGTGGGCTTTCCGTCATTTGACATTAGGTGTGATTGCTATCTTCTTCTATGTAGGTGTTGAGGTTGGTATTCCGGCTACTTTGATCAGTTATCTGACTCCGAAAGTGGGATTTGCTGCTGCAGGATTTATCGCAGCGCGATACTGGATACTGATGTTGATAGGTCGTTTCGTAGGTTCGGCTATCGGCGGCAAAGTAAGCAGCCGCACGATGGTGATATGCGTTGCTACCGTAGCAATAGCGCTGATGTGCGCCGCGATGGTGATAGGCGACAGCATCATGGTGAAATCAATCGTACAAGGCGAAGTGATCTCCGTGCCGCTGGCTTCTACGCTACTGGTGCTCTGTGGTCTTTGTACATCCGTGATGTGGACATCCATCTTCAATATGGCTACTGAGGGTCTGGGCAAATATACAGCCAAGGCTTCGGGTATATTCATGATGATGGTTGTAGGCGGTGGCGTGGTACCGTATATCCAGAGTGTAGTAGCGGCGCATAACTGCCTGATCAGTTATATCGTGCCGGTTGTAGGCGTGGCGTTTATTCTCTACTACGCCCTCTGGGGAAGTAAGAATGTGAATACCGATATCAAGGTAGACTAATAATTCGTAATTTTAAATTTCAATAACATGAAAAAGTACGCTTTAGGTATTGATTTAGGCGGAACAGGAACGAAGTTCGGTCTGGTAAGTGACGAAGGTAAAGTGCTGCGTTGGAACTCCATTCCTACGCCTAATTACCCGAATATTGACGAGTATTGCGATGTACTATGCGCAGGCATGAAACAGCTGGTAGCAGACGAGGGCCTGACGATGAGCGATATCGTAGGAGTAGGTTGTGGTGCACCGAATGCCAATTTCTATTCGGGATGTATCGAGCAGGCACCTAACCTGCCATGGAAAGGAGTAGTGCCTCTGGCTAAACTTATCAGCGAACGGATGGGCGTGAAATGCACGATCACCAATGATGCAAATGCTGCGGCACAGGGCGAGATGATCTATGGCTCGGCACGAGGAATGAAGAATTTCATCGTGATCACTTTAGGCACGGGTGTAGGATCGGGTATCGTGATTGACGGTAAACTGTTGTACGGCCATGACGGTTTTGCAGGCGAGTTAGGTCATTGCAAGATCGATCACTCAGGCAACGGACGTCTTTGTGGCTGCGGTCAAAAGGGTTGTATCGAGGCGTATGCTTCGGCTACCGGCGTCGCGCGTACAGCGAAAGAGATCGTTACTTCCACTACGCAACCAACCCTCCTGCGCCAAGTGGCAGATATAGACCATATTACAAGTAAGGATGTGTTCGACGCAGCCGAGAAGGGTGATCTGGTAGCCAAACAAATATTCGATTATACAGGTCGTCTCTTAGGCGAGAAACTGGCTGATTTCGTTCATTTCTCCAGTCCGGAAGCTATTATCCTCTTTGGCGGTCTTACTAAATCCGGTCACTGGATTATGGATCCTATCCGCGAAGCGCTGGACGAGAACCTGATGCCGATTTGGAAAGGTAAGATACCTGTATCGATATCGGTGCTGAAGGATAGTGATGCAGCTATTCTCGGCGCTTCTTCACTTGCGTGGTAAGACTGCGCGATATATGGCAACGGCTCTACCCGTACGGTGTTTTCCGTACGGGAGAGGCGGTGTATTTGACTTTTGACGATGGTCCGATACCGGAAGTGACACCCCAAGTGCTGGAGATTTTAGCTCATTACGATGTAAAAGCTACGTTCTTCATGGTAGGGGAGAATATTGACAAACATCCGGAAGTGTTTGACCAAGTAGTGCAAGCCGGTCATGCGATAGGCAACCATACTTATAACCACCTGAAAGGCTGGTGCACCCCAACGGAGGAATATCTGGCAAACGTAGCGAAGTTTCCGAAAGAGACCAAGCTCTTTCGGCCGCCTTATGGCAAAGCTACACTCCTGCAGCGTCGTGCATTGGTCAAACAGGGATATCGGCTCATTTATTGGGACATCCTGACACGTGATTATGATTCTTCGCGTACACCTGAAGCAATGTACGAACAGATAAAGCGGGAAGTGAGACCGGGAAGTATCATCAATTTTCATGATTCGATCAAATCGAACGAACGGATGTTAGCGGTTTTACCGCAGGTAATAGAGTTTTTACAAGCAGAGGGGTATGAACTGAAGGAGTTAAGGAGTGATGAATATTAACCGTAAGATAATATATATTCTGTTGACCGCTATGGTCATAGCCGGATGTGCCAACAGGGGGATAGGTCCGCAAGGCGGACCAAAAGACTCAATTCCGCCCCGACCGCTCAAATCCGATCCCGAGGTAGGTGCGCTTAATTTTACCGGAAATCGGATAGAAGTCACTTTTGACGAATATATCCAACTCAATAATGTAGCTATGTCGCTACTGATGTCCCCGCCGCAACAGAACCCTCCGGACGTGCGGGCAAGAGGTAAAAGAATGATTATAAACTTTGTGGATTCGCTGCACGAGAATACCACCTATACCCTTGATTTCGGCGATGCGGTGTGTGATTTTAGGGAGCGTGTGCCGCTGAAAGGCTATTCGTTCTATTTCTCCACGGGCGATGAGATCGACACGCTGGAGTACCGCGGTAGGGTGTATGACGCAGAGACACTGAATCCGATGCAAGGTATCCTTGTAGGTATCCATCGTGACCTTTCAGATTCGGCCTTCACGAATCAACCTTTCCTCCGCATAGCCAAGACCGACTCAGCCGGATATTTCCGGATAGGGAATATTCATCCCGGGCAATACAGGATTTATGCCGTGGATGATTTTGGTCGCGACTATCGCTTGACACCGGGCGAATCGCTTGCGTTCAGCGACTCCCTGGTATCGATCCCTGCGGATAGTGGGGAGACGACGAACCTCTTCTTGTTCAAAGAATCGCAACAGAAACTATATCTATCCAAATCGTCGCGCGATGAACGACACCGGTTTAGCATGATTTTCTCCGCTTCGCCGGATAGCATGATGACCTGGCGGGTTATGAAGCCGAGCGAGATAGATACAGCCGCTTCGGATTCGGCTTGGATAGATCCTACGCCGTATATTTATACCATTGCTTCACCAACGCAAGATACCGTTACGCTTTGGATGACCGACAGTGTCTCTATCCGACAGGATACCATGTATCTTGAGACCCGCTATCGCCGGACGGATAGTGTTTTTGCGATAGAATGGTACACAGATACGCTCCGTGCTTTCTGGCGTGCTCCGCGGCTTACGCCACGTATGATAGAGCAGCAGGAACGTATCAACCGCAACAGGAGACTGGAATTAAGATCCAATGCCCGCAAGGATTTCGAGATATATGATACGCTTCGGCTATCCTGCAAGACGCCGCTGGCCCGCGTAGCGATAGATTCGATCCATCTCTTCCTGCGTGAAGATACCGTTTCGACCCCTGTTCCTTTTTCTTTAGCGCCATATGACTCGCTGACACAGGAGTTAGTTTTTCTCGCAGACTTGCAGCCCGGTGCTAATTATGAACTGCTGCTTGACAGCGGTGCTATACATGACGTATACGGTACTACGCATATCAAAGGCACCTTCGGTCTGCTCGTCAAGACGCCGGAGGATTATTCTACGCTCCGCGTGAAAACCATACCGTTTGATCCGAAGGTACGCATCCAGGTGATGAATAACAAAGATCAGGTAGTACGGGAGCAGGCGGCAGAGGAAGAAGGAGCGCTCTTTATTCACCTCAAGCCCGATACCTATTATCTGCGGCTTTATATCGATGAAAACGGAGACGGACGATGGACAACAGGCGAATGGAAAAGTAAGAGGCAACCCGAGACTATTATTTATTTCCCTGAGAAAGTACAGACCAAATCCAATTGGGATTTCGAGGAAGAATGGACCTATTCCACTACCCAAAGTACGAGTTCCAAACCTTCCGAGTTGATCAAGGTGATCTATAAGAAGAAATAAAGCCCTTGAAACCAGCGCTCACAAATAGAAAGATTTTTGATTTCTCTTTTTTAACCCTGGGTCTGTTGATTCAGGTAATGACGTATTGGATCTCTATCTCGGTGCTTGGCAATGCATTACCGTTCATCAGTCTGATCTCCGGCTGTTTCGGTATATGCTCGGTATGTCTGGCTTCGCAGGGCAATATCCTTACTTTTCTTTTCGGTTTCGCCCAGGTAGGTACTTATACCTATCTATGCTGGACTCAGCGGTTCTACGGAGAGATAGTGATTAATGCCTATTATTTTCTGACTATGATCTATGGTGTATATGAATGGTCGCGGCGATTGCATCAAGGAGGCGGAGATGGTCCTCTGACGGTCGTGCCCCGTTCGCTCTCGCGCAGAATGATCATTCTCATAGCGGTCTCTGTACTCTTGCTATCGTTAGTTGCAGGGTTGGGTTTAGCGCGTTGGACGGATGATACGCAGCCTTATCTGGACGCTTTAACGACAGTACCTGCACTCATCGCGCAGGTACTGATGATTCTCGTTTATCGGGAGCATTGGTTTATATGGTTGGCGGTCGATATACTGAGTGTGGTTTTATGGCTCCGTGCCGGAGATTATTGTATGGCCGCTCAATATGCTTTCTGGTGCGCTAATTGCCTTTACGGTCTTCACCGCTGGCGCTCATTAGGCATTTCCAAAGAATAGAGGATGGCCTCTATTTGCCGCATGGCATTGCGTTTTTTCTGTCCTGGCGCATAGAGAAATGCTTCGGCAGTCACTACCCGGCCGTTTACTTGAACCAGACGTGTCAGGCTGACGAACGGACCACCCATTGCTTCGCCATGGCAAATCTTCCATAATCCACGTGTTTCCATTGC
>JAGCFY010000129.1 GCA_017649845.1 Paludibacteraceae bacterium | reverse complement strand
CTCAGCCAGCGCTTGACATCACCGAAATACATGCCGCCATAACCGGCAGACAGCATTCCGTTGAGGCCTGTCATCATATTGCGCTTGGTCTTGATATTGATGATACCACCCTGCCCCGACGCATCATATTTGGCGGACGGATTCGAGATAATTTCGATTTTCTCAATCGTGTTTCCGTCCGTACCATCGAGCATGGCTTTGAGCTGTTGGCCGGAGAGGTATGAAGGCTTTCCGTCCACCCAAATCTCGACCGATTTACCGTTTACGGTAATATTGCCGTCTTTGTCGATGCGTACACCCGGTGCACGACGGAGAATATCGTTTCCGTTCGAACCTGCAGAAAGCGGCGACGCAGAGACATTCACCACCAATTTATCCATCTGGCGTTCGATGAGAGGCTTTTTCGCCTTTACCTCCAACTCCTGCAGATGTTCCGTTTCTTCTTTCAATACGAAATCCGGTCCGCCGAACGCGGTCTGGTAGCCGACATACGAAGCTTGGATAATAAGCCCCACCCCGTCCCTCCCCTGCAGGGAGGGAGCCGAAATCTCATATTTACCTTCGTCATCAGTAATTGCGCCGGTTAGGAGGGAGGAGTCCGACGCGAGGACGGAAATCGTCACGAAGGGCATGGCTTCTCCGCGGGAATCCACCACAGAACCTTTGATTGTTTCTGCGCTAACAACTACGGAGCAAAGCAGCAATATACCCAAAAAGAACTTTTTCATATAAACAAGTTTTAAAATCCGGTGCAAAAGTACTGCTTTTGGCGAAAATGGTATATGAAAAAACGGACATTATGTATTTTTTAGGCAAAAAAGACCGAAAAATCTTCTGTCAACGGAATACCTAACATTCGGAACTGTCCCGGCGAGACACAACCCATCTGCTGAAACTCCAGCGCAGCATGGCTCAAGTCGTAATAGCCGTGCCGCAAAACCGTAGCCAATAAATCGATAGATTTGCCCTGTGCGGCTTGTTGCTGCATGTCCTGTATGGTTCGGTGAAAACGCCTTAGGCGCACAAACTGCTTCGGCGGGATTCCTACATAATTGCGGAAGACACGGAGAAATTGCCGCTCACCCAGACAGGCTATAGATGCCATTTCGGCAGCAGAGATATTACCTTTCGCTTCGTCGCAAGCAGCGATCACCTTTCTAATGCGCGCGTAATGGGAGTTCTCCCTAAGAGGAAGGCGTCCCAAGAAGAACGCGTCTAACTGCGGCGAAATCTCCTCTGCTTTGGGCGAGGTTTGGAAGATCTGATTCAAATGCATCAGACCTTCGTCGCCACTTTCTCGGGCAGTCAGCACTTTGCCGGATAACTGCTGCAAGTCGATGCCTGTCAAGACGTGCATTCCTCCCGGCTCGAAATCCATCATCATTCCCTCAAACCAACCGCTGATGGTTGTTAAACCCAGTGTGGTTTGATTTGCTCCGAGTAACATCAACTCACCGGATTGTTTGCCTCCGATTTCCACTACGGCATTTCTGACGAAGATGAAACTACCGTAATTGGGAAGCAAAGGCTGCACATGTTTCCCGTTTACAAAGCGTGGATCATCTGCCGGCGGCGTCATGGTATCTGTCGAACCCTCCGCCCGTACAAACACATAACGGGAGATATAGGGTCGCAAAACCTCCGCAGGATAGAGAATCTGGAAATACATTATTTTTATTTACCCTTTCCCGAGCAAAACATATGTATTTTATTGTACTTCGGAAAAGTCCAGTTTGAAATCGACCACGTCGCGCGAGAGCTCGAAATAGGTGTTTGCTGCGGTGAAGGGGAAGATTTCGTACGCAGCGTAGTCGGCTTCGTGCCCTATTTCGTAGAGCTCTTTGCCGATTTTCTCTCTGCGCTTGGCTAATGGCATGAGTTGCGCACGAGCCATATCCATACCTTCCGTTACAGCGTCACGCCACATAGGGATATATTCGCTGTAGAACCGGCACATCAGGTCATACTGCTGCTTGAGTACCGCCTCCAGACGCTCACAAGAAGCCAGAACTTTAGGTTTGTCTTCGTCGCGGTATTTCTCCCATCCGCACGGGCCTGTAATCTCTTTTTGAGCAGCCGCTTCCAGTTGATCGTACTGCTGTTTGTATTTCTGCTTGTACAGCTTCATTCCGGCCTCGCGAGTTTCTTTCTTTTTGTCCAGAATTTTGTCGGTCAGTTCCTTCATCTGCAGGTCGATTTTCTGGCCTTCCATGAGCAGATCGGCGCGATGTTGGTTAGCGGCAAGCTTAGGTTGATTCTCCTTGATTTTCTTGTTACCGGATTCGGCTAGTCCAGTCATCTGCATATAGTCCATGCGCTCTTCGTCGGACATGTTCTGCATCGCCTGGATGTCGCGGGTGTTGATACCGCCGGTTTGGGCTGCCATGATTTTGTCCACGAGGGCTTGCTGCTCGACTTCGCTCAGGTTGCCGCTCTGCATTTTGGCCATGTCGGCCTGGCTGAGACCCATACCTGCCATTTTCTTGTTCATGGCCGCCATAGCCATAGCCTGTGCTTCAGCATCGCTCATATTCTTCACCTGATCGGCGGTTTTGTTGATACCGCCTCCTACTTTGGAGCTCATTGCCCGTTTTTTGATAATGTCACCGGTCGGGTTATTCTCCTGAATGTTGTTCCAGGCTTCTTCCCAGGCCTCCAGGTAGGTCGTGATGACGTTGTCGCTGGGAGCACCGTTGCCATTAGGATTGTTGTCAACACGATAGTAGTCGAGCATCTGCGCTGAGGTTGGCATTGTCGGAACAGCACCCATGATTGCTTCGGGTGTCATCTGAGCATACGTCCAGAGGTTAGCAGCGACGAGGGCTGCCAGAATAATAATCTTCTTCATAATGATTTATTTTTTAACAAATTCTACACGTCTGTTCTTTGCTCGGCCTTCTTCCGTCGAGTTATCCGTCAGTGGTGCAGACTGTCCCAAACCCTTGGCACTTAAACGATCGGCACTAATACCCATTTCCACGAGTTTGGCAACAATAGCTTGCGCACGTTGTTCACTCAGCTTCTGGTTGCCTGCTACCGTACCGGTGTTATCGGTATGACCCTGAACCTCGAATTTCAGATTGGGATTTTGGTTCATCAAATCAAAAATACGATTGATCTCTGTCATAGACTCCGGTTTGATGGTTGCCTTGCCGATATCGAACGTAATGCCATAGGTAATAATCTTTCCGTCCGTTGCCAGACGGTTATACAAAGGTACGGCACCTTTGGCGAGCACAACATTGGCATAACCGCGGTATTTATAATCTCCAACACAGTAGAACTGAATCTTCTCCGGTGCCATCATATTCGGTACTTGGAAGATACGGGTGCCGTTCATATAGAACTTCAGCGCACGTTTGTTGAATGAGAGCGCAAAATGATTCCAGTCGCCTTTTTTCAGCACTTTCCGAACGAGCGCTTCTTCCTCGCCGTCCACCGTGCTATTGTTGTCTGGTTTACGCATACTGCCATAACGAACAAATACGCCTTCATCAGAGGATCTCCACCAGAAATCGATGTCGCCTACCATCTCATTCCAGTTGCTCTTACTCGACATAAGGAACAAATGCCATGTAGATTCTCCATCTTCTGCATCATCGCTGACGTAAAGGTCGAACTCGAGAGTGAACTGATCAGGCAACCAGTTCTTTGGGTTCTTCATCAGCGGCTCTACATTATAGCTCCATTCTGTGCCTAGCATATATTGCTGACCATTGAGCGATGCGACCTCAACAGATCCTTCATTCATATCCCATTTAGAAGGGAACTCGCCCATTTGCTCATTAGCAAAATCGTCCTCAAAGAACACTTCGTCACCGCGTACAAAGTCCGATTTTGCGTACGCGCTCTCAGCGGCT
>JAGCFY010000128.1 GCA_017649845.1 Paludibacteraceae bacterium | reverse complement strand
GGTTTGCTATAGTCCGCATTGAAATCGATATTCAGGTTCACCACGCTGACTTTCCCGGAGAGCGGGAAATAGCACTCCTTGGTATCCGCCGGTACACGCTCGGTGGTAAGGACGGTAATCTCATACTCCGTATGCGCCGCCAGCCAATTCACTTTCTGCGTCAGGACACGCTCCATGCCGCCGGAGTTATAGAGATGCGGTATGCAATAGAGGATTCTCATACGGCCACCTCCTTCTTTTGAATATGCGTGATACCCATGACGATCCATAGCAGCAAGAGACTCCAGGTGACCAAACGGGGATCGAAAAGAAGCGGAGCACGCGGGTAGATCAACGCGTGGCCGACCAAGAGGAACGACATCAGATACCAATAGACATTTCCTTTCGCACGATAGAAACTCTCCTTCACCCAAACCCCGATGAGGAACATCGCTATGGCTGTACCCACCGCACCGAACGAACGATACGCTTCGCCGACCATGTTCGTGCCCGTACCCCAGGTAGCATCCGGTCCTAAGAACAGATAACTCGGCAGGTCACCGCCATGCAACATCTGAGGCGGCAAGTCCGAATGCGCGATGATATATCCGCCCAGACCCGGTATAGGGGAAGTGATATCGAGCGTCATACCGGTGAACCAGGTCAGGTCGTTCTCCTGAGCCCAGCCGAAGAGACGGAAGAGGTTGACGTCATTGACGATCAAATCCTCGTATATATCCCAGAACTCCTCCAGTTTGGTGTGCGCCAACTTCGCTTGCCATGCGGCCGGATCCAGTCCTTCGGTACGCAGCGTCATGACGAGGAAAAGTGCTATCGATCCACCCGCCACGAGACCCAGTACCTGCCACCACTTGAGATGATAGACATATAGACTGAAACCTGCAATAAGTATCAGCGCCAAGCTCACCGCCAACTGACGGCTGCCGGTAGAAAGCAGGATCAGCATGAAAGCCGCTATTACCGCCAGATAAAACCACCATTTCTGCTTCGGCAGACGGAAGAGGAAAATCGCCATCAGGTAACAGCCGATAGTGAAGATATTATTGAAATAGCTGTATATCCCCACGTCGCGCAGGTTAGATCCTTCGGCATAGACGCTCTGCAGCGCCGCCAGTCCGCCGGTAGCGACAAAGAGCACCCACGCCGCTATCGTGATACCGAAAAACCAGATATACTGCCTCATGGAGATAGTGAAGGTCGGTTCATCCGGTTCCTCGCGGTTGAGTTGCAAGAGCCGCGTGGCGCCTAACATATACCAGGCATAGCCGAAATAGGCCAAAGCGGTAGCACGCGTCACAAAATTATCATTGAACGAGAACGAGAAGAACGACCAGTATATCCTGTCCGGATCCGGTGCATAGAAGACCGGATAGACGAAATTGACGAGGAAGAACGAGAGGGCAAAGAAGAACTCAAATCCGAGCCAGTTCTTCCTTTTATTGGTAGCAAAGAAAAGCACGTTCTGCGCAATAAAGCACGCCATAAGCGTCACGCAATAGTCGTAACTGTAGGTCCACGGCGCTTTGATATACAGCACCGTAGCGGCAATGGCAAAAGCTATATTGAGCAGGTAAGTCAGCATTTCTCTTTCGCGCGATGCAAGAGATAGAATAGGAATGACAACCGTCCGAACTCAGGTTCCACACCCCAAGCCTGGAGCGCATTAATGCGTCCTTCTTCGGAGACAGAGTCACGGTGCATGGCTTTCCAATGATAGCCGCAGATGCGGTTTTTCTCACCGGAGGTCAGATTCAGAAGCGGTGCTACCAGCTGGTAAATCGTATGATCCTGCACAATATTCAGACCCTTGGCCTCTGCGGTACCGGACACTTTATCCGTGTGCTGGCGAAATTTATTGAGGCTGTCAGCCACGTAGGCCACGCGTCCTTGTAACGCTAACTGAATCCAGAAAAGTCGGTCTCCGCTGGCGGTAAACTGCTCCACCTGATACATATCCACGGCAGCCAACGCTTCGCGTTTGAAGACCACCGCAGAAGCATTGCATATTGTATTATAACCCAATAGATATTGGCGTATAAAAGTAGCTCCCGCCATAGAGAAATCATGTTTCCAGATAGGATCGAGTGAGCGCGAGATAGGTTTGCCTTTATTATCTATCCACCGGCTATGACAGAACGCCAGAGTCGCTTCTTTCTGCTCGATAGCCTCCACCAGACGACTCAGCAAAGTGGGTTCGGCGACATCGTCACTTTCCGCGATCCAGATATATTCGCCATCCGCCTCTGCCAGACCGCGCTGCCACTGGACAAAGGTGTTGCCCGAATTAGTTTCGTTCACTATGAGTTTTTTCACCCGCGGATGCGCGGCGTACTCGTTTAACACTGCTACACTTTCATCGGTAGAAGCATCATCAATTACAACCACTTCAAACTCAGGATAATCCTGCGCAAGAATAGAATCCATACGCTCCTTTAGATAACGAGCGTGATTGTAATTGGGCATGATAACGGTAACTTTCTTCATAGTTCTTACACTTAAGTGTGCAAAGGTACAACTTTTTTTTGATTTGTGCAATTTTTTTTGTGTAATTCAAATATTTTACGTAATTTTGCATCGAAATTAAGACATAAGATGAGTTTAGACAACACGTTACCTCATACACGCAACAGGCGCATGGACATACTCCGTGCTATTACCATTGTGTTGGTCGTGTGGGGGCATAATTACCCTCATCCGGGTTTTACGTGGTTTGACATCTATTTTCCCATGGCGCCTTACCGTATGGCAATTTTTCTTTTCGCCAGCGGCTATTTCTTTCGGGATTTGAGTTGGGAGAAGTACCCTTCTTTTCTATGGAAGAAGACGAAAGGGCTTGCGTTGCCTTTGCTAGGATGGAATATCGTATATGCCGGGATTGCCTCGCTTTTGGTATGGCAGGATGTGGTGGACTACTTGCCTTCTCTCCGTAATATATTGTCTTTCAATTCTTTATTCATCGAGCCGTTTGTCGCCGGCCATCAATACACGTTTAATCTGGCCACTTGGTTTGTCGGCATGCTTTTCCCCGCCTTGCTGCTGTACGGTGTACTGAATATTGTGTTGCGCAAAGTGAACGACCATATCATGCTGGCGGTATATCTGTTATTGGCGATGGCGGGACTGCATTTCGCTTCTTTAGCCCAGTTGTCGCATTACTGGTTTCTGCCTTTGCATGTCAGTTACGCACTATTCTTCATCCATTTTGGTAAATATTATCGGCTACACATCGAGCAATACATAGAATGTATCCGTTCATGGATTCTTATTCCGGCATGTCTTTTGGTTTCCTACCTCGTTGTACACGTTGGTGGAGAAGTCCCCTATGCGCTTGTTTGGCTGCAATATGGAGGGCGTGTTTTTACACCAGTGCTAATGGCCATAGCGGGTATCTTGCTGTGGGTTCGAATAGCCGGCATCATCGAGCGGTATATCCGTCCGAATGGTATAGAGAAAGCCGTGAGCGAATCCACATGGGATATCATGACCCACCATCTGCTGGTCAAATTTGCAATCGGCTGGGTGCTTATCCATTTTGGCACGGAGCCGGAGTTGACAACTGCCGTCCGCTCTTCCATATGGTTTATGCCGGCAAGGTTTGATTTCTGGGCGCTAGTCGGCTTGGAGGTAGCGCTACCTGTGGCTTGGCATTACCTATTCGGCTATTTCAAGAATAAAGTTGGAATTAAGATATAAAAAAAGCCCAAAACTCTCGTTCTGGACTTCTTTTTGCTAATTGCTTAAGCAATTTATGCTTCAGCTTCTGCCTCAGGAGCTTCCTCTGCAGGAGCCTCTTCGCCCTTAGCCTCTGCCTCAGCGGCAGCAGCTTCCTGCGCAGCCTCTTGAGCCGCAGCAGCGAGTGCAGCATCTGCAGCAGCACGCTTCTCTGCGATAGCCGCAGCCTTAGCCTTGTTGGTCTCTACCTCTTGTGCGTGGAGAGCCTTTGCAGCAGCAGCTTTCTTGTCTGCCTCTGCCTGGCTGATCTTGCCTGCCTTAGCATCTTTCTGAGCTTTCCAAGCCTCGAAACGCTTCTGAGCCTCTTCCTGGCTGAATGCGCCCTTGGCTACACCGCCCTGCAAGTGTTTGCAAAGCAGTACACCTTCGTTGGAAAGGATGGTACGAACGGTGTCGGTCGGCTGAGCACCTACGTTAACCCAATAGAGCGCACGCTCAAAATTGAGGATCACTGCTGCAGGGTTGGTGTTCGGGTTGAACGAACCGATACGCTCGATGTACTTGCCGTCACGCGGCGAACGGCTGTCTGCTACTACGATGTGGTAGAAAGCATAGTCTTTGTGACCGTGACGAGCCAAACGAATTTTTGTTGCCATTTGTTTTTGTTTGTTTTGTGGGCGGTGAATTACACGAATTCTTGCCCGGGTTAATAATAATGACGTGCCTTTTACTCGAAAAAGCCTGCAAAAGTACTGCTTTTTTTTGACATGACCAAATAAAAAGCGAAAAAAACGTCTTTTCGGGGCATTTTTCCAAAATTACCTATGCATTACCTATGCAATAGCAGTGCAACAGCACTCATTCTCGTGACCATCTCGTTCGCATCCCGTACGTCACAGTACCGTGCTGCATCGTACAGGTTCACTATCTGATGACCACATGTTAATATAATTAATGAGTTTTGTTACAATCCCCGAACTTAAGAATAGCCAAGTAATGACACAGCATCTTCTTGGACTTCGAAAATAAGAAAAAAAGCAAAGAGAATAAACAATATTTTTCGAGTTATATTCATAATATTTAATTTCTTTTAAGATTTAATGTGTAGAAACGCACTCCGTCCGAAGAAAAATGGTCAATTACCAAGTATGAACTATCTTTAAGAGAGACATTCGATGTGTATGAGAAAACATTATTAAGTTCCTCAATAACAAAGAGAGGATTCGAGGTGATTGTCATCTTGTTATTCTCTAATTCATAGATAAAATCAAACGTCTCTCCGCCCCACATTTCATCGCCATCCGGTCCTACGAAATAACTGAATTCTTCCTTCTCAAATGTAACTGTTTGATTAACAGGAGCGCCTAAAGCGGTAAGTGAATCTACATGCCATACTCCCAACAAGAGATCCGGCGTAACTATAATAGGATTTTC
>JAGCFY010000127.1 GCA_017649845.1 Paludibacteraceae bacterium | reverse complement strand
TCCTACGATCTGAGTATGAATACGATTGGCATAAAAGACATGGTCGTTCTGCGTCAAACGATAGAGATTTGGCATGATCTGCGGCGTGACAACCCAGTTCTCAAGACTCTCCAGCAGAACAATAATCAACGGGCTATCGAGTGAAACAGAGTCGTTTCCTTGATAAAGACTGTCAGCTACAGACAGATCGGCTTCTGTCATGGGTCGCTCCGGCTGAATATCCTGAATCATCAGCCGATAATCCGCTACAATATAATACGGAGCGTAGAGAACCGAGGTTGAAGCCACGGTCTTAGGGAAGTTCTGCCCGTACACATGTGTAGAACGCTCATAGACCAGCGGCATGAGACCGAGGATACACGCTACAAGCCATGCCGGCCAAGCACATTCGGTTCGCTTCACCCACAGAAAGAGCAATCCGAAAAGAGCCGTAAGACCATAGAACATAAGATCTATTCCCCACTCGATATAAATGAGCACAGACCAGAAATAACCATGCAAGTTACCGGACATATTGAACGCCTCAGCGTCAAGCAAGATATGGTTATTGCGCATATAGATAAGGTTCGCAATAAACCATGTATCTAGGACGAAGGATAACAATAGAATCCATCGTTTGTCCCGCAGCAGGAAGATGAACGAAGCAAAGAAAACCGCTGCCGCCAGTTTATAGCACACACCGAGCAACGATAATTCAAAACCCCATTCGCGGAAAGCGAAATGATCGAAGAGAAGGGTCTTACCAAAGACCATCAGGCTAAAAAGCCCGAAGAGGATCCAGGAAGTGCGGGAAGGTTTCATGCTACACGGGCAATACAAATACAACCAGCCATGATGAGAAGCACTCCTATCCAATGGATAGGCGCAACATGCTCATGGAACACAATCATTCCGGAAATGACACTAAAGACAAACCCCAGACTAGTCAAGGGATAAACGAGCGAGAAAGCATATTTATTCAGCAGCCAGAGCCAAAACACATTCGCTCCTATGAGAAGCCATAGACCACTCTGGAGATAAAAATTAGCGAACAGATGGCCCACATTGCGCCAGGTCCAAGCAAACGGACTAACAGAAGCCATGCCCAATTTGAGTAATAACTGACCCGCTACTGAAGCAGCCTGCTGAACGAGCATAAAAAGGAATAAATATAGCATTTTCATAATTGCAAATTATTTACCATGTTTGAGTTTATATGATTCTTGAATATCTTTATATCGCAGTACCACCTCTTCCATCACACTTTCCCAGGAACGGGAGATCGTTTTGGAAGCCTTATTCCCCACCCGCATGAGCAACTCCGGGTGCTCCATGAGCGAGACAATATGCGTAGCATACTCATCCAGAGAGTTAGGAGATACAAAACCGTTCGCTCCATCCGTAATGGCAGTAGCTGCGGTAGAACCGGCCAGCATCAACGAAGGTGTATGCATCGCAGCCGACTCGCGAACAACAAGACCACAGGTGTCATAAAGCGAAGGAAATATAAAAAGATCCGCAGCAGCGTAAATCTTCTTAAGACGCTCACGATCATGAATATTTCCAAGGAGCGTGACCTTATGCGAAAGGCCCAATAGTTTAATACGATGCCTTATCTCTCGCACTGCATAGCCCGTGCCGACCATGAAGAGTTGGAAAGGCTTTTCCTTTATCAGTGCGAGTGCATCGAGGATAAACCCGATATTTTTCTCCCATGTATGCTGTCCGACGAAGAGCAGCATCGTTTCATCAGGCAAAAGTCCCAACTCCTCACGCATCTCAGCGCGCATCGCCTCTATTTGGACCGTAGGGGTATAGAAATCATTTCCGTTCTCGACCACCTCAACATGCCCCTTAAAACCGTACTCGCGGAGCGTCTCCTCTACTGCAGGCAAAGGAATCCACACCTCATCCGCTTTCTCGAAGAATCGGATAATATGGCGCACCATCTGATCAACAATGAGTTTGCTCTTGACATTATGCTCGAAATCCTGTCGGTACTTGGAATGAAAAGTAGCAACCATTGGTATATGCTGTCTCTGCGCCGCCGCATAAGCCAGTTTTCCGGATGTAAACGGGCAATGAGCATGGACAAGTTCGAAATCCATTTTCATCCAATTGCGCATAAACGGCAGGTCAATATGCGGCATGCCGTAGCGATAAGGATGGCGGAAGGGAATAGGGACCGAGATATAGCGATTAATCTTATACGACGCCGCATTGATCACCTCGTCCGCATTAGGCGCATAAGGCGTGATCACACGCACATCGTATCCCTTCTCATGCAGCCAGTACGCATAGTTCTGAGCCGTCAAAGCCACTCCATCCAATATCGGCGGAAAATTATCGTTAAAAATGCCGTACATGTACTTATTTTGTTTCTCAGGGTATCTGATTTATCAGTTCGGGCGACAAAAGTACAAAAAAAATCCCACATACGCAAATATATGTGGGACTTTTTCGATTTTGTATCCGTTTTTTCTGTTATTGACAGATGATTTTACCGGATTTGAGTTTCTTAGCGGTATCGCCCTTCAACATCTGCATGAAGGTCTTATCGCCATACAAGAACGTGTAGAAATAAATCTGGTTCAGCTCGATATCGACGATTAATCCTGAACGGGAATCGTAGATATCATTGAGTCGTTGACCTTTCTCCAGATCATCCACCATCTGAATATCATTCGGATCCGCGGTAGGTATCTGCTGATGGAAGAGTACACGTCCGTTCTGATCAAAGAGAGCGAAATAGACATCCTTGCGAATTGTGCCGACAAACAGCTGGTTCGTGCCCGGAAGACGCTTGATGACTACATCATTGGCCGTCGGCTCCAGGGTCTCGCTGATGGTGGAGATAGCAAAATGGATATAATAGCGCATCTCTGATCCATCATCCGCCGTGACAATAATCATACAGGTATCGCCGGCTGCCACTTCACGGATAGACACCTCTGCATTCTCCGAATGCGGGATAGCCTCGACGAGCGGTGTCGTAGTAGCACCTTCGCGCAGATAATAAGTATAGAAAGTTACTTCCGGATCAAATCCACGCAGCGAATCCTGGGTATCACCGAGCAAGATAGCGGAGAGCAAGCAGTCGTTATCCTTCGCAATTGATTGCATGATGATATAAGTGATCTCCGTATTACCATCCTGCGCTATGACGCGGATGAAGATCGTACCTTCCTCATTCTCGGTAACCGTATAAGTAGCTAACGGATCGCTGAGCAATGCCTCTACATCGGTAGCAGAGAAGAAAGCAGTCGAATCCGAGCCATACGGATGAGCATACATATACTCTGTTTGCAAAGGCAGGAAGCCAAGCAGTTCCTCATCGTTGATGAGAATATTCACCAAGGTAGCATCGGTCGGCTTCATGAAATGGAAGACGAGCGAATAGATAGCTTGGTTCTCGCCATTCGGCGCAGTGACTGTAATATCGACCTGAATATCACCGTTCGGCAGGAGATAATGTACGCTATCGGTTGTCTGCATCGGGTCTCTGACGATCGTCTCGACAGAAGGCAATTGCTCTTCAAGTGTTTTCTCAGACGTGTAAGGGATATCGATCGTATAACTGAAGTTATCGTAGCGGAACGGGAACTGCGCAGCCGGGAGTTGCACGCCTTCTTCGTCCCGGAGGATGATATCCTGAAGGGTGGTAATCGAAGACATGATACGCTCAAATACCAAAGTATAAGTCTGCTGTGTACCGTCTTCAGCTGTTACCTGCACCGTAACGACATCCTCGTCGATAGTGATCTCTACCACCTGGATCTCCTCTTTCTTGAGAACCGTGACTACAGGAACAGAAGCCTCAAGATCGATTTCTACTTTGTAATTGAAGCGTTCTGCATCGTAGTTGGCAAGCGGTTTACCACCGAGATTGATCATATTCAGCGTAGCCTCGCTCGATTTCTGAACCGGGTAATGAATCGTATAGGTCTTGGAAGCACCGGTAGCAGCGGTGACAGTAATGATCGATTTGTATCCCAGCGATTTGCTCTCCAGCGAGTCGCGAACTTGTGAAACGAGAACTGTCTGGTACTCATCACCGGAGATATAGTCCACTATCGGCAGCGCACCGTTGAGTTCTGCCGCATAAGAAGCCGTGAGTTCATAATAATACTCATAAGTATAGGCGTTGAACTCAGGGAGTTGCTTCTGGTCAATGAAGATCATCTGCAGCCAATCCACATCCGATTTCTCAATCGTATAAGATACGGTATAGAAATTCTTCTTTCCGCTCTCCGAAGTTACTACAATCTGACGGATAAGTTGATCCGCAGAGGACTCAACCGTATCCATCTTCACCGTCTGCCAATCATCAGCTTCCTCCCAGCTAAGGTCCGGGAAGGTTGTAGTACCAACCGGCAAAGTAAGGGTGTAGTATTTGGTTTGCGGCGCAAAACCCTCGAGTGGCTGACCATCCTGGAAGATATGAAGAAGTGTATCCGCATCGGATTGGGTAAAATGGAATACCACTACATACGTATTCTCACGTGTCTCGGGATCTTCAGCCTGCACCTTAATCGTAGCCTGGAGTTTATCCTTATCGATCTCGATCGACAGGATCGTCTGTGCCACTTCTGCTTTCTGCGCCACTACCTCAGGCAGCGTGTGCGTGCCTACAGGCAGATCTATCTGATAGAAATAATAGGTAGGATCGAAGGACGGAAGTTGCTCACCATCGAGGAAGATCATACTAAGGTTAGCGTTCTTCGACAGAGGCACTACGAAATGGAGCACATACTGGTTTGTAGAACCATCAACCGCGGTTACATTGAGCAGAACAGAGTCGCCTTGCTGATCGATCACAACCGTCTGACCATCCATCTTCAATTGTGCATTTACCTCCGGGAGAATAGTAGTACCGGACGGCAGGTTGATGAGATAGTTGTTGTTATCCGGATCGAAGGTAAGGTCCTCGTTGAGCGCGCGCTCGAAGTCCACAAAGTCTTTGCCATCCAAGGTGATATTCGCCAGCGTACGGTCATTAGACTGGTTCTCGACGTAGATCTCCACCAGATAATCCGAGGTCTCGCCGTGCTCTGCAGTCACATGAAGCGTATATTGATACTCACGACCCTCTACCACTTCTTGACTCGAGACAGTAACGGTCTGGAATCGATCGGCAGAAGTGTAGTCCACCGTAATATCACTGGTCTTGAGCGAGATCGAATAGTAGTGACGTCCCGGCTCGAAATGATCGAGTGCAGCACCGTTCACCGTAATACCCGTCAAATCCACACAGCGGCTCTCTTCGGCCAGAACAGTGAGATCATAATATTTGGTAGTGCTACCATCTTCGCTGACTACAGTGAAGTTAGTCGGGTTACCGAGTTGCGCCGGTTCTACGGTCACTTTCTGACCTTCATGCCCCGCGATATAGGTAACATTCGGCATCTGTGGCTGCACGCGTTTCACACCGTCTGCCGGCAGCGGCAGAACTACGGTATAAGATTCCGTAGCAGGATCAAAACCATCAATGAGCGTATTATCCAAAAGGATACCGGCCAGGGTAGCATCGTTGCTCTTCGGACGAATAACACGTACACGATAGGTCTTGGTAGCGCCCGACTCAGCCTGAACGAGTGCAGAGTACTCAACTCCTCCCTCTATCTCGGTATAACTCATCGTGATCACCTGGCTTTCCTCTGCTTCAATAGCAGCAAGGACAAGGGTAGTATCCGAAATCAATTCATATGCCACCTCACTCGGCAGGAAGTCCTGATAGTTAGCACCATCGATCGTAATAGCAGCCAAATTGGTGTTGTTAGAAAGAGACGTAGGATAATTCCAAGTATAAGTCTTTCCGGACCCCGGAACAGACCATGTCATTTGGGTCTCGTTCTGAACAAAAATTACCGAATCAGCATCTTGCTGACGAATGAAGAGGATCGCCTCAGTCGGTTTAGCCTCTTCCTTCGTATAATTAGCGGCACCGAAATCCACGATAACATTATCGCCGCGCGAGAACTCATTAATCGTACCGTTCGGTGCAATAACAGGATTTACGCGGGTAATGGTATATGTACCTTGCGTGCCATCTTCAGCTGTAACAGTAAGAACACCGTTATTCATCGTTACCACCTGGAGATCCGATTTCTTGACATACGAGATAATAGGCCACTGCTCAGCAGCAATTTCGTAAGTCTTCTGCTCCGGCGTATAAGTCATACCATCCGCTGTGATACTTGCCAGCGTGACATCACTGCTGCGCGGCGAGACGAACTTAACGGTATAAACAGTAGCCTCACCCTTCTCCGGTGTAACCGTAATGGTTATGGTAGAATCAGCAGGGTTATACGTGGTAGTTACCTTTTGTAAGGAGGAAGCTGGGATCGGCTGAACATCCGGTAAGTTACGACGCGAAGCCGGCAAAGTAACGATATAATTGGTCTTGTTGGTAGCAAAGCCCGTTATCATCGCGGTATCCAGCAAGAGGTTCTCCAGTTCGTTCTTGGTATCCAGCGGACGTTTTACCGTCAGGGTGTAATCCGTATAGTCTGCACCGTTCTCAGCCCAGTTACGGATCGAAGCCGTACGGGTCTCAAAGTCAGCATCCTTGGCAGGAGCGTCCCAAACGACATCCTGTGCCTGGTCGGCTACCTCACCGGTGAAACTCAATACCGGCAACTCAATGCGCTCCGGATCGGTCAGTGTTACTTCGAACGCATTTCCGCTCTTGGTCGCATCAAGGGCATCCACCTTCATCGCAGAAAGTTTGTGGTTGAAGGAGAAACGCGCATAGTTGACGAACATCGTGGCTGCACTTGCCTCCGTTCCGTTTCTACCTGCCTCCGTCTCAAACGAGTTCAGAATAATATTCATTGATTGCGGTATACCGGCAGCATCATTGGTAGGTTTCAAATCCATGTTGACCGTCTGGAACGACGAGTGTGTTCCCGTGTTCGTATAGACTAATTCCTGCGAAGAGAGCGAACCGTTCATCTGATAGACGATGCGGCTCTTTTTGTTACTGATAGCCGTTTGCTTGAAATTAACGGTCAACACATCCGGCGAGTTGCGGAAGGTTATTCCACCGCTGACAGCGAAGTCCGAACCCGCAGCAACAGAGAAGTCTGCCGTGATAGTACCTAAAGTAATATAAGCCGGTACGTAGCCTCCCAACGGGAACGAATTGTACTTGGATTCCATTTTGACACATTTCTCTCCACCTTCGGTTACTTCCGTAACTTCATTACCGGTGGTATACGTACCCCAGATCATGGACGTACCTGATGTCACGTTACCCAAGGTGTTCCATCCTATCGGTTTGCGTCCGTGGAAAGCGGCATCTTCCCAATTGGAGAACTCTGTATTCGGCAGTATATCGCCGGTATAGTAGAACCAGAGGTCATATGTATTGACTATCGTGTCGTTATAGGTTACCTCGGCCTGCCAGTGTTTCTCGTTTTGCTCGAGTATATTGATATCCGCACCTTTGTTAACCGTGTAGCGGATGATATGTTTGTTCTCCACCGGCACGATATACGAATATTTGTACGGATTGAAACCGGGCAGAGGATCACCGTTGAGGGTCATAGCAGTAATAACCGCCGGGTTATTTTCCTCCAGAATCGGGTTAATCGTATATACCTCGTCTGCAATCGTATCATTATTGGCTTTTACGGTAATGATAGTCGGGTTGTGTACTCCACCCGGCTGAATGAATACCGTTTGTTCGTCGTACGATTTCTCATACTCCACTGTCAGCGAACGAGAGCCGAACGGCATCTCTACATCGAAATTACGTTGTGTTTTATTCTTTAGGCTCAACTCCTGATCCAATTCCTTGATACGCAGGGTTGTTAACAGGTTCTTGGTCTTGAGCACTTCGCGCTTGAAGAGTATATTGTACGTGCGCGTGTCGCCGTTTTCTGCGGTCACAATAATCTGGCTTGT
>JAGCFY010000015.1 GCA_017649845.1 Paludibacteraceae bacterium | reverse complement strand
GATCGGTTACGGTACGATGAAGAAGAGAGACTTGACGGGTGCTGTTACTTCCGTGAGCGCCGAACAGTTGCTTAAAGCACCGGTGTCCGGTCTGGATCAGGCGCTGCAAGGTCGCGCCGCAGGTGTGACGGTAACGAACGGTTCGGGTCAGCCGGGTGAAACGGCCACAATCCGTATCCGTGGTATCGGTTCTGCGATGGGAGGTAACGAACCTCTGTACGTAGTGGACGGTGTGATTACCGGCGATATCAAGTTCCTTTCGCCAAGCGACATCAAGTCGATGGAGATTTTGAAAGACGCCTCTGCTGCCGCTATCTACGGTAGCCGCGGTGCTAACGGTGTGATCCTTATTACCACCAAGAGCGGTGGCGAAGGGAAGATCAATATCTCGTTTGACGCGTATTGGGGATTTCAGAACCGATGGAAGAAGATGGATGTGCTCAAGAGCAAAGATTTCGCAGACACCGAGATTCGTATTCAGGCTATGCGTAATGGCGCCGAGGAGATTGCATTCTATCAGCAGAACGGTTTCCGTCCATGGCTGAACATGTACAAACTCGGTAATCTCGATATCACGAAAATTAGCGAGTATTATCCTATTAACTTCGATTACACGGCGCAAGAGACCGATTGGCAGGACGAGGTATTCAAACCCAATGCATTCATGCATAACTACAACCTCTCCTTTGACGGCGGTAGCGACAGAGGTCACTACGCACTCTCTGCTTCTTATTTCGGCCAGGAAGGAACGATTGTAGGTAGTGATTACAACCGTTTCACATTGCGTCTGAACTCCGATTTTAAGGTTCGCGAGTGGTTGCGAATAGGCGAGCATTTCTCGTTAGCTTCTTCGTATGGCCGCAACGCGATGAATAACAGTTCGTCCGCCGGTGCATCTATGATTAGCGGCGCATTGGCCATGGCTCCGTGGGATCCGGTTTATTACCCGCAAGGTTCGGTTAACAAGAACGGCAAGGACATCAGCGGTTATTATTCTGCAGGTTCAAACTTTAGAAACGTTACGAACCCGTATCAGATGGCGTTTAATAGCGAGCCGAACAGCCGTAACGAGCGCGCCTTAGGCGACGTGTTCTTTGATATTACGCCCGTAAAGGGATTGACTATCCATGCGGCGATATCGGCAGATTATAGCGTAAGCCGCAGCCGTAATTTCGGATGGCCGAATATCTACACGAGTTACAATGCATCGGATAAGAACTTCATCAGTTCGAGCATGAGCCGTAGCCTCCAGTTATTGGAAGAAGCTACTGTGACATACGCTCGCGAAATAGGCAAACATAACTTCTCTGTGATGGCCGGTCAGACATGGTCGGAATATAACTACTACAGCATCGGCGGATCGGGTGCGCAGATTTTGAATCCGATTTCGAGTAACTGGTATCTGAGCCGTGCTACGGAGGATCAGACCTATGCTTCCGATGGTGTTAGCCGTACGCGTCGTCTGTCATTCCTTGGCCGTGCATTCTACAGCTACGACAGCCGCTATATGATTACCGTGAACTTCCGTGCAGACGCTTCGTCGAAGTTCACCAAGCAACCTTGGGGCTTCTTCCCCTCCGCAGCTATTGCATGGCGATTGAGCGAAGAGCCGTTTATGCGGGATCTGGACCTCGATTGGTTAGATAATATCAAGATCCGTGCCGGTTTCGGTCAGGTAGGTAATGACGGTGTGCCGTCAAGTGCCTTCCAATACACGATGGGTTCATCGGTTAATGTATTCTACGGTTATCCTTTCGGTCCGGACCAAAATGCGGGTAATGCTACCGGCGGAGCAGCCGTGCTGACGCTGGTGGACGAGGACGGAAAATGGGAGACGAACCAGCAATGGGATGCCGGTATCGATTTTGCTTTCTGGAACGGCAAGTTAAGCGGTACGATTGACTATTTCCATCGTTCGACGCTGGACGCACTCCTTTATGTAAACGCTCCTGCGCAGGTAGGTAACCGTTATTCGCTGGTAAAGAACGTAGGTAACATTCTTAATACAGGTGTGGAAATCACGTTAGGACACGAGAACAAAGTAGGTGCCGTACATTACAGCATTGGCGCCAACGTCTCATTCCTGCATAACGAGTTGACGAAACTGAACGGCGGTTCTCCGCTTTGGGGCGACCGCACCAAGACCGACCAAGGTATGGCGCTTAACTCGTTCTGGGGATACAAATACGAAGGTATTTATCAGACCGACCAAGAGGCATTGGATCAACTTTATACCTATGATGCCGGTACGATTGGCGTACACGCAGGTGATGCGCGTTATACGGATGTTAACGGTGACGGTAAATTAGACGAAGATGACAAGATGGTGATCGGTAATCCGTTCCCGAAATTGACCTATGGTCTTAATTTCGGTATCGATTTCTACGGTGTAGATATCCAGTTGTTCTTCCAAGGCGCAGCGGGTAACTCGATTTACAATGCGCAGCGTCAGATGTTAGAGGGCGACGGAAGCGGTTATGCATTGGCTTCATACATGAAAGACAATGTATGGGTAGGTTATACGCCGGCGGTACAAAACGCGATGATCGCTCGCGGTGTCAATCCGTTCGAGTTGGAGAACCGCAACGGTACTATTCCTAACCCGCTTGGTTCGCCGACGAACACAGAGAACTCTACTCGTTTTATCGAGGACGGCAGTTATCTGCGACTGAAGAACTTGCAGATCGGTTATACTTTCCCGCTCAAGTGGACCCAGAAATTCCGTTGCAGCCGTCTGCGTCTCTATGCTACGGCAAGCAATCTCTTCACTATCACCGGATACAAGGGATACGATCCTGAGGTAGGCGGCGGTGTAGATTACGGAAACTATCCGCAGAGCCGTACATTCACCTTCGGACTGAACGCAACATTCTAAAAGAAAGGAGACTAATATGAAAACGAATATAGTTAAGATTTTATCCTTCGTCCTTATTCCTTGCTCCTTATTCCTTAATGGTTGCAAAGATTATTTGACGGAGATAGAGCCGGGAACAACGCTGCTGGAGGATTTCTATACCTCTACCGCTGCGGCTGTACAAAATGTGACAGGATGTTATACTCCGCTGATGTGGGAGTATAACAACACCTATTTGAGCGAATGGTTTATCGGCGATATCGCCAGCGATGATGCATTGAAGGGCGGTGGCTCTACGACCGACATGAGTGATGCATATGATATCGAGAACTGGCGTACAACCGACCAGAATACCTTGCTGCTCAATTTCTATCGTGCGCAATATCAAGGTATCGGTCGCTGCAACCTGGCGCTTGAGTATATCGAGAAAATGGAAATCGGTATCGACGAAGATTTCACGCCGGAGATGAAGAATCGTCTGCTGGGCGAGATCCATTATCTGCGTGCTTACTATTACTTCCGTCTGGTACGTGTCTTTGCCGGTGTGCCGATGCCGCTGAAAGTGCTGCGTTCGTCAGATGAATGGGGAATGCCGCGTGCTTCGGTGGATGAGGTTTACGGTCAGATCCTGAAGGACTTGGAGTTTGCGAATGCGAATCTCTGGCTGAAGAGCAAATATGCGGAGGCAGACATGGGACGTGCTACCAAAGGTGCCGCACAGGCGATGCTGATGAAAGTCAACCTCTATATGGCTTCATCCTACTGGCAGAAATACAACCTATCCAAAACGGCTGCGGAATGCTATAAGGATGCCAAAGCATGGGGCGACTCAATCATCACTTCCGGCGAATACGACCTATGCCCGAACTACGAGGACAACTTCACGGTAGCAGGCGAGAATGGAATAGAGTCGGTATTTGAGATTCAGTATGCAGAAGTAGCATGGGGCGATTACGGTGAGGGCTTTGGCTTTACAGCCGGTTCGTTCACCCAGATCCTGATGCGTTGCCGTAATTCCGAGATCGGTGGCGGTTGGGGTTTTGATCATCCAACGAAGAACCTGTATGATGAGTTCGAGGCCGGTGATCCGCGTCGCGACGTAGCTATCCTGATTCCGAGTACGGATATCGTAGCTACCTATCAGATGCAATCGGATGAGAATTATCTGGGCAATACTTGGGTTAATAACAAATATGGTATGTACCGCGATCCGGAGGATGTAGGCGGCGGTTACGGCAAATGGAGCTTGCACGCTTCGCGTGGTCCGCTGAATAACAAGCAGATCCGTTATGCCGACGTGCTGCTGATGTATGCGGAGGCTTGCATCGGTGCGGGCGATGCCGGAACGGCTAAGACCTATATCGATCAGGTGCGTGCTCGCGTAGGATTGGCAGGCGTAGCTGCGGCAGACGAGGCAACACTGCGTCATGAGCGTCGTTGCGAATTAGCGATGGAAGGACATCGTTGGTTCGACCTCGTTCGCTGGCAAGGTGTAGACGGAAACGGATTGAAGGAGCATATGGATGCCTACAAGGCGCAAGAGAGCGAAGAAGTACGGCATCATATTCAAGAGTTCGTGAAGGGGAAACATGAGATTTTCCCGATTCCGCAAGAAGAACGTCAACTGAACCCGACTGCAGTAGACCAAAACCCGGGATATTAATTCCAATGCACAATTAAGAATTCACAATTAAAATTTATATCAACTAGGCAACTAGGATTAATTAACTTTTTATTAACAACAAAATTATTAAAATCATGAAAGCAAACAAATTTTTTGCTGTAGCGCTGGCAGCGCTGACATTGGTTGGTTTCAATGCATGTAAAGGCAACAATGGTGGTGGAGGTGATGATCCGGATCCGGAGCAAGAGGCTACATTGGCATTGGATCAGACTTCTATTCAATTAGAGGTTGATGGAACGGCTACTTTAAATGCAACCGTAGAGGCAACTTGGTCTTCCAGCGATGCAGCTGTAGCAACCGTAGTAGGTAATGGCAAAGAGGCTACTGTAACCGCTATTAAAGAGGGTAACGCAGTGATTTCTGCTACCACTAAAGGTGGTCAAACAAAGACTTGTGTCGTTCTGGTAAAAGCTAAAGCAGGTCCCGGTCCTGAAGGCAAAGTTCTGAAGGGCAGCCAAGTATGGCCGATGATTCTTGATGGTACGACTGCTGACGCTAATGCATCGAAGATCGTTGCAGATTTCCGTCCGAATGATGTTGACCAGTTCCTTTATGTATGGGAAGAAACTTATGCTGCCGGTACTGCTTCCGGCTTGAACTTCCATGGCAATGGCGATGGCTATACAGCACTAGCCGTTACTGGCAAAGGTTGGGCAGGTTGCGGTTTCAATCTGAATGAAGGCGCAGCAGGCGTAGAGCCGGCAAGAGCGCTTCGCGATGCTATTGTGGCAGATCCGGATAACTACTTCCTCCACATGGCTATTAAGTCGACCGACAACGCAAATCAATGCTTCTATTTTATGAACACAGAAGGTACGAAATTTGTCCTTGGTGCCGCTTCTGTTTATGATGGTCCGGTTTACGCTAACTTCGATCGTGACGGTGCATGGCATGAATTTGACATTCCGATGTCGAAATATGCTGCTGTTCTTGCATCTGCTGATCTTTCGAAAGGAAATAACATCTTTGTAGCTTTGACAGAGGGTGTAAGTGGCTACCAACTTAACCTCGACGCAGTTTATTTCTATAAGAAATAAATCGAAAGTCGTAAGACACATCGGCTATAGGGGATTGGTTTCCCCTATAGTCTCTAATAACAAAATAATAGTATGCATAAATTAACAAATTTGTTTCTTTTGCTTGCCGCTTTCTCATGGACGGCTTGCACTAATCCGGAACCCGAACCGTCAGTGAATATCTCTATTGATCCGGTGTCGGTAACGATGAAGGTAGGGGATATCACTACCTTGAATGTGACCGGCGCTACGGCCAATATCGAGTGGAGTTCAACGAACGAAGATGTGGCGACCGTCTATCATGGTGTAGTAACGGCGAAGGCTATCGGAAAAGCCGAGATTACCGCCAAAGTCGGCTCTGCTTCGGCGAATAGTATCATCTACGTTACGGGAACTGACGGTGCATCGCTCCGTATCAGTCCACCCGTTGTCACGCTGCGTCCCGGAGATGAGTATGATTTTAAATACGGCAATACCTATGATCTAGAGATGACATGGTCTAGTTCGGATCCGTCTGTAGCTACGATAACCAATAACGGTCATCTCTCAGCGCTCAAAGCGGGAAATACCACCATTACGTTGTCCACTCCAATGGAGAGCGTTACAGCTTTCGTAGCTGTTTCTCATAGTTGGGGCGAATATACGATGGTATGGAGTGATGAGTTCGACGGTTCTGCATTGGATGAAAGTACATGGAACTACAATACCGGCGGAAACGGATGGGGCAACAACGAGAAACAATATTATACCTCCCGGCCGGAGAATATCCGTGTACAGAACGGTATGCTGGAGATAGAGGCGCGCAAAGAGACCTATCAAAATTGCGAATACACTTCAGCTCGCATCCATTCGAAAGGAAAGAAAGAATTCAAATACGGTCGTATTGAAGCGCGTATTAAGTTCCCGGGAGGTCGCGGCACATGGCCGGCTTTCTGGACCTTAGGCGCTACAGGCAACTGGCCTAATTGCGGCGAGATAGATATTATCGAGCATATCGGATCGCAACCGACTCGTGCCTCTTTCGCTGTTCACACCGCGGCTAAGAACGGCATGAAGGGAAATAACTGGTCCAACGTAAAGTTTTTCAATACTTCGCTGGCGGATGATTTCCATATATATGCCGTAGAATGGGCGCAGGAGGAAAAGGACGGCAAGGACGTGATTCGGTTCTTAATAGACGGCGAGCAATGCGCTGAAGTATGGGAGACGAAGATTGACGATAACGACACCTGGCCGTTCAATAGACCGAATTATATCATCCTCAATTGCGCCATCGGAGGAAATATGGGTGGCTCGATAGATGATGCAATATTTAATCAACAACGTATAATGTATGTAGATTGGGTACGTGTATGGCAACGACAAGAACAATAATCGCAGCGAGTATTGCGATTTTATTCACGGCTTGTACGCCGTCAGGAGAAAACACTCCGGAGAATCCGAAAGATGAGACCAATGTAGTAAGCGTAATGCCGAAATCGGCTAAGCGCGGAGTGTCGTTCGGCTTTACGAATATTTTGGATTTACCTCTCTTATCTCCCTATATCTCATGGGATTATAACTGGGGCAATACGCCTGTTGACGATGCGGCATTATGGTTTGACGCTAACGAAATGGATTTTTGCCCGATGTGCTGGAACGGTAACTATAGCGTTGATCGTATTCGTGCGTTTGTAGCTGCGCATCCGAATACGAAATATCTGTTGGCGTTCAACGAACCGAACCTGACGGATCAGGCGAATATGACACCATCCAAAGCGGCAGAGTTATGGCCGCCGGTAGTGGCTTTGGCCAAGGAACTGAACCTTAAACTTATTTCTCCGGCGATGAACTACGGCACTTTGGCGGGGTATAGCGACCCGATCAAATGGCTTGATGAGTTCTTTTCAAAGCCGGGCGTGTCGCTGGATGACGTAGATGGTATTGCTATTCACTGCTATATGTCTTCTTCCGCATCTGTCCAAGGATATGTGGAGATGTTTGAGAAATACCACAAGCCCATTTGGCTGACAGAGTTCTGCGCATGGGATCCGGCTCCGGGAAGCTATAACACCCAGATGGATTACATGTGCGCGGTGCTCAATTATCTCGAGAGCCATTCCACCGTATTCCGCTACGCATGGTTCATGCCGCGCATGAGCGGTAAAGTGGAGTCTGTGCCGTATAACCAATTGTTGGATCACAATTATCCGCCTGCATTGACGGATTTAGGCAGGTTGTTCTGCTATCTCTCGCCGATGGATTCTACCGTTTGGCTACGGGCAGATAGACCTATCTATGCTTCGGAGTATATGCGTGTAAAGATGTATAACATGGCTATGCGTCCTACCAATGACGCCGAGATGGTAACCGCTATCGGACGAGACGGACTGATGATTACTAATTTTGCCGAAGGTCAGCAACTGAGTTATCAACTCTATTTGTCGGCGGATGCCAAAGAGGTAACGCTTCGTTATTGCGGTTATGCCAACTCGATATGCGAGTTGCTGATCGACGGACAGTCTGCTAATTTTATCAACATGCCTCGTAACGGTAGCTTGACAGAATGGACAACAGCAACGATAGCGCAACCTATCAAGGCAGGAAAACATACCATCACTTTATCGCTTTTCTCGGGCAGCTGCTCGTTAAGCGCAATACAAATACAATAAAAAAGATGAAAAAACTTTGTACTCTTTTGTCCTTAGTATGCCTGGCCGGAATGACGATAGCGCAGGATTATCAACTTGTCTGGAACGAGGATTTTACGGACGGAGCATTGGACAATGCCGTTTGGAATATTGAGGTAAACGGCGACGGCGGCGGTAATAATGAATTACAGTATTACTGCGAGAAAGGCGTATCGCTCGGAGTAGAACCTACTACCGGTAAGCATTGCTTGATCCTTACTGCAACCAAGGAGGATTATCAAGGCAAAAAATGTACTTCCGGCCGCGTGAATACCAAAAACAAGATGACGTACACTTTCGGT
>JAGCFY010000126.1 GCA_017649845.1 Paludibacteraceae bacterium | reverse complement strand
CTTCGGATGCGCTTTGAGATCGACAAGCAGCGAGTCCGCCGAAACGACGGTTGCATCCAAATGATTATAGAGCGATTTATTATAGATCAGTTGTCCGAGTGTACCATCTTGCGAGCGTACATCCGTGATGAGTCCGTTGACGTTATCAACGGCATTATCTACGCGTGCAACCGTAGCTTTAAGGTCGGCAGCCTTGATATCCGCCACAACCGTATTGAGGTTAGCAACAGCCGTATCGGCATTATTGACGATGCGCGGCACCTGAGTATTCATCATATGCTTGAGATCAGCAGATACGGAAGAGAGGTCTCCAGATATGCGGTCGACGTTGGTGAGCGTCGATTTGAGATGGTCTCCTTCCATCTGGGAACGCAGGGAAGCGACGAGCGAATCCACGTCCTGAACGGCTTCATCCACATGCGCCAGCAGTTCGCCCTGAAGGCTATCAAAGAGTCCCGGAACAAAGGTAGTAGGCAGGAAAGAGCCGTGAGCTATCGGCTCTCTTGATTCTTCTGTAGCAAGTGTATTTCCTTCAGCATCTTTCCCATTTTGGAATGAAGGCAACTGCAGTTCGATAGCCATACCTCCGAGAAGTCCGTCCGAAACGAGTGCCATCCGGGTACCTTGCGTAAGCGCAATATCCTTATTGATAGAAATATCTATCGTGAATGCGCTATCGCGCGTGAAATCGTAATGGATTCGATCCACTTGTCCCACTTTATGTCCGCGGATATAGACCGCTGCCTGTTCTTCGAGACCATGGAGGTTTGTGAACACCCCATGATAACTATTGGTAGGCGAGAAGATATTCACACCTTTGAGGAAGTTAAAACCGAAGAACAATAAGAAGAGACAGATTGCGGCAAGTGCGCCAACTTTGATTTCGCGAGCGTATTTCATAGGAGTTGTTAGTATTCAGTTGTCAGTATTCAGTTTGTTATTTCTCGAACTTGGTGATCCAGCAGTCCGGGAAGAGGGATTTGATTTCTTTTTGTTTCTCGACCACTTTGTTGCGATCGGTATCGACGATAGCGTAATATTTGTACCAATCTCCCACTTTGCGATACTCGCAGGTCAGTCCTTTGAGTTTCGGGTCGGCCGGATCGAGTAACGTACGTGACGCACATATTTGAAGTGCGTAGTAAGTGCGTGGCTGTTGCCCCTTATTTGATACGCTATCGATCTCGGTTCGGTAGTCTCTCGCTAGTGTCTCGCCAGTCTGATTTGGCATCTCTACGGCCAGCTTGGTGGTATCGATAGCGAGGTTCTCTTTGCGAATCGCTTGCTTATGGGTGTACGCGCCAAAAGCGTTCACGAGTGCGTTCGCCATTTGAGCGATAGACGCATCCTGGTTAAGGAACCGTTCTTCCTCGGGATTAGAGATAAAGCCCATCTCGAAGAGGATAGACGGGCAAGCCGTTTTGAGGAGAACCCAGAACGAAGCCTGTTGCACGCCGCGGTCCGAACGGTTGAGATGCCCCACGAAGCGTTTCTGGACCTGCTCGGCAAACTGGAGCGACTGGTCCATGAAACTATTCTGCATCAGTTCGAACATGATATACGAATCGATAGAATTGGGGTCGAAACCCTGGTACGTCGTCTTATAATCCGCCTCGAGTTTCATCACGGCGTTCTCACGCATAGCGACATCGAGGTTTTTCTCCATTTTCTCCGTTCCGAGAATAAAAGTCTCAACGCCCTTGGCATCTTTAGATGCCGAAGCGTTAGTATGGATAGAGATGAAGAGGTCTGCGTTGTTTTTGTTCGCTATATCCGCGCGCGTCTGGAGCGGGATGAACACATCCGTCGAACGGGTGTACACAACGTTTACATCCGGGTACTGCTCATTAAGCAATTCGCCTATTTTGAGAACCAGCGCAAGGTTGAGATCTTTCTCGAAAGAGAACTTACCTACCGCTCCCGGGTCCTTACCGCCATGTCCGGCATCGAGGACGACGGTATAGTTCTGCGCCGCCGCAAGCGGAAGCGCCATCAGGAGGACATAGGCAATATATAGTATTTTTCGCATTTTAAGCCAATTTAATCGATTGCAAAATTACAAAAACTTTGCCAAACCTGCAATAATCGCGTTAAAAAAAGCAAAGAAAAGCTGATTTCGGCATTTTTTTTCGTTTTTTACACGCGCACACTTGCGTATATGAAATATTTTCCGTATCTTTGCACGTCATTTTGGCATGTTATGCAGAAAAGCGAGTTTACACCGGAAGAAGAATTGATGATCCAGCGCGAATTTGAGGCGTTGTTGGACGACTACGCGCATACTCCGCACAGACAGAAAGTGGAGTTGATCACGCACGCGTTCAATTTCGCGAACAAAGCGCATTACGGTGTGCGTCGCTTGAGCGGCGAACCGTATATCATGCACCCACTGGCTGTAGCGCGTATATGCGTGAAGCAGATCGGTCTGGGCAGCACGAGTATCTGTTCGGCGCTGCTGCATGACGTTGTAGAAGACACGGACTACACGGTAGAAGATATCGCGGGTCTTTTCGGAGACAAGATAGCACAGATCGTAAGCGGTTTGACCAAGATCAGCGGCGGCGTCTTCGGCGATCAGGCGAGCGAGCAGGCGGAGAATTTCCGTAAGTTACTGCTGACTATTAGCGACGATATCCGTGTCGTATTGATCAAGATAGCGGACCGGTTGCACAACATGCGGACCTTGGGTTCCCAACCGAAAGACAAGCAATACAAGATAGCCGGAGAGACACAGTATATCTATGCTCCGCTGGCTCACCGTCTGGGTCTATTCCCGATCAAGACCGAGCTCGAGGATTTGAGTTTCAAATACGAGCATCCCGAGACATGGCAGGAGATTCACGACAAATTAGAGAAAATCAAAGGCAGCAAACTGGAAGACTACGAAGTATTCTCCCAGCCTATCCGCGAGCGGCTGCAGAGTATGGGTTATACCTTCACGCTCAAAGCGCGCATCAAATCGGTCTATTCGATTTGGAAAAAGATGATGCGCCAACAATGTGCGTTTGAGGATGTATATGACCTGATGGCTGTCCGTATCATCTTCACGCCAAACGAGTCAATGAGCGAGAAGGACCAATGCTGGATGATTTATTCCGCTATCACGGAGATCTACCGTCCCCATCCGGAACGAATCCGCGACTGGATCTCGACGCCAAAAGCAAACGGATACGAGGCATTGCATGTCACGGTAATGGGTAAGAACGGCGAATGGGTAGAAGTACAAATACGGACCGACCGGATGCACGAGATAGCCGAGCACGGATACGCTGCGCATTGGAAATACAAGACCGGCGAGAGCGATGACGGTTTGGACAAATGGATTCAGGAGATCAAAGAGATTCTGGCGCACCCTGATAAAGATGCGATGGAGTTTCTGGGAACATTCAAGCTGAACCTGTATGCTCAGGAAGTGTTTGTCTTCACACCGAAAGGCGAGATCAAGACCTTGCCGCTTGGTGCGACTGCTTTGGATTTTGCTTTTATGCTGCACTCGGAGTTAGGCGAACATTGTATAGGCGCCAAAGTGAACCACTCGCTTGTTCCCCTGTCCTATCGTTTAAAAGGAGGCGACCAGATCGAGATCCTGACCTCCAACAGCCAGCACCCGCAGAAAGAATGGCTGCAGATGGTGACCACAGCGCGGGCCAAGAACGGACTGAACCAATATTTCCGTCGCGAAGAGCGCAGATATATCAAGCACGGCGAGCAGTTATTGGAGGCCGCAATTAACATGGATAAAGAGTTGGCGGCGAACCACGATGAGGTTTTGGCACGATTATTGACGTACTATCAGATGAAACAGCCCAGCGAACTGTACACACAGATAGGTCAAGGCACAATCCGACTGGAGAACATCCGCGAGATCGTGTATCCGAAACGCAGTTTCCTATCGTATGTACCGTTCATAGGCCGGGGGACAGAGAGCCGCAAAGCCGCTTCTGCCACAGAGAGCACAGAGATTGTAAAGCCCAAGAAAGGAGCGCACACTATCGTGCTAACGGATGAGAACTTAGGGAAAGAATATGTGCTGAGTCAATGTTGCCATCCGATTCCGGGCGACGAAGTATTAGGATACCTGGATGAGAAAGGCATCATGCATATCCATAAAGTGGACTGCCCGGAGGCGGCGCTACTCAAGACGAGTTACGGCAAACGGTTGTATTCGGCTACATGGAACACCCATCGCGTGCAGTCTTTCGTAGAGACGATTGAACTGAAAGGAATAGATAAATTCGGTGTGTTTATCCAAGTGCTGCAAGCTATTACAAAGGATTTCCACATCAACATGCGAGCCATCAACATCTCCAGCGAAGACGGTATCTTCAAAGGCACGATGGAGATTTATGTATATGACAAAAGTGAACTGGAAGAATTGCTAAAAGCAATCCGAAAGGTAGAAAACATAAAAGAAGTTAAACGATATGAAAAAGATTTTTAGTACTCTCTGCATGACTCTCTTTGCAGTAGCCATGATGGGTCAAGACCCTGTAATCACATTTACTAAGACCGAGCACGACTTCGGTAAGATCAATGAGGCTGACGGTCGTGTTTCGACAGTTTTTGAGTTTAAGAATGAAGGTATGTCTCCGCTCATTCTGAGCAATGTACGTGCCAGCTGCGGTTGTACGACTCCTACCTGGACCAAAGAGCCGATAGAGCCGGGACAGACCGGTAGTATTACCGTGACCTATAACCCGAACGGCCGTCCGGGTCGTTTCCAGAAAACCGTCACGATCACTTCGAACGCAACAGAACCGACCAAACGCGTGTATATCAAAGGTGAAGTGATCCCGAAGCAGGCCAAGCCGGTTAACAAATACACGATTGCTGTAGGCGAGATGAACATGAAAGAGACGGTACTGGATCTGGGTCAAGTCAAGAAAGGCGAGAACAAATCCGGCGAACTGGAGTACACCAACCTCCAGAAAGAGGATCATACGGTAGATCTGGCTACCAGCGCAGCCGACAGTTATCTCATCAACCAGATCACGCTGCCTACCGTCAAACCGAACGAAGTAGGTAAATTCATTTTTGCGCTCAACACCAAAGCAACAAAATTGTACGGTCCGGTAGAAGCTTACGCATACGTAGTAGTAGACGGCAAGAAAGTGATCGACAATGCGCATAAACTGACTATCAAAGCCAATATCGTAGAGGATTTCAGTCAGATGAGCGTAGAGGAGAAGCAACAAGCTCCGATCATCGAGATCGCCAAGAGTGTTGATCTGGGCAAAGTAGCAGCCGGCAAAGTACTGAAAGGTCAGATTGCGCTGAAGAACCTGGGTGTTAACCCGCTGGAGGTTCGCCGCGCTTTATGCATCGGTCAAAACATGACTGCCAAGGCTCCCAAAGCTATCAAATCAGGTAAAAAAGGTGCTGTCAGCCTGGAGATCAACACAAAGGGTATGACGGCCGGCAACTATAGCCGCGAGGTAGTGATCATCAGCAACGACTATGCCAACTCTGTTAAACGCGTAAAAGTCAACTTTGTTGTTGAATGATAGACCATCCGGAAAATAGCGACGAATACAAGGGATTGACCGTTAATGCGGGTGTAGAGAACCTGCCGAGTGTCAATCCGTATGCCACTTTCCGCCGCAAGAAGACGGTGCTTGCCCCCGAAGAGTACTTCGAGGGCATTCGCCGTGGAGACATGACCATACTGAGTCAAGCGGTCACTTTGGTGGAAAGCAACCTGTTAGCCGACCAGACGATAGCACAAAAAGTGATAGAGATGTGCCTACCCTACGCCGGCAACTCTATCCGCGTAGGTATAACCGGTGTGCCGGGTGCGGGTAAATCAACTTTTATTGAAGCGCTGGGCAGCGAGCTATGCGATCAAGGCAAGCATCTGGCCGTGCTGGCTATCGACCCGTCCAGTGAACGGAGTAAAGGTTCTATCCTCGGCGACAAGACCCGTATGAATGACTTGTCCGTCAAATCCAATGCTTTCATCCGCCCCAGTCCGTCCGCGGGTTCGTTAGGCGGTGTAGCACGAAAGACCCGCGAGACGATTGTGCTTTGCGAAGCGGCCGGATTCGACACCATACTGCTGGAGACAGTAGGCGTAGGTCAGTCTGAGACTGCGGCTCACTCGATGGTCGATTTCTTCCTCCTGCTGCAAGTGACGGGTACGGGCGACGAACTGCAGGGTATCAAGCGAGGAATCATGGAGATGGCAGACGGTATAGCTATTAATAAATGCGACGGAAATAATATAGAACGCGCACACGCGGCGCGTGTAAGTTTCAAGAACGCTTTAGCACTCTTCCCGCCGTCCGAATCGGGATGGAAACCGGAAGCGATCTGTTGCTCCTCTATCGACCATAGCGGCGTGATGGACGTATGGGAAAATATAGAACAGTATATTGCCTTCACGAAAGCAAACGGTTATTTCAATGCCCATCGGACCGAACAAGCCAAATACTGGATGTACGAGACGATTAACCAAGCGCTTCTAGACGGATTCTACAAGAACGAACAGATGGAGCATCAGATAGAAGTAGTGGAGAGACAGGTGCTCAACAACGAGATTAGCAGTTTTATCGCTGCTCATAATTTACTAACCGAATATGGCAGGAACAAGCAAAAATAACAAACGCACTCAGCAGACGACGATCATCAAGGTAGGTGCCAACGAGATGGGTAAGTTACCACCTCAGGCACAAGAGTTGGAGGACTCGGTACTGGGCGCTATCATGATAGAGAAAGACGCTTACGGTACGGTAGCGGATTTGCTGCGTCCGGAGGTGTTCTACAAAGACCAAAACCGCTTGGTTTTTGAAGCTATACGCGAATTAGCCGCCAAGGATCTACCGATAGACCTGCTCTCCGTGGCAGAGAAGATGAAGAGTCAAGGCACGTTGGAAAAAGCCGGCGGCGCTGTTTATCTGGCTGACCTGACCCGCCGTATTGCTTCGACTGCTCATCTGCGCTATCATGCGGAGATCATCTCGAAAAAAGCCACCGCACGCGATATCATCGCCTTGGCGGCACAGATAGAAGAGAAAGGATTCGATGAAACTCAGGATATCGACGAGTTGATGCAAGAGGCCGAGTCCGGTATCTTTGAGATCTCGCAACGCGCGCAGAAGCGCGACGTGACGCAGATAGACCCCGTGATAGAGGAAGCCTTTGCACGTATGGAGAAAGCGGCGAAGAACACCGGTTCGATAAGCGGTATCCCGTCCGGATTCCATGCGCTGGACAAGATCACCTCAGGATGGCAGACGCCGGACCTAATCATCATCGCAGCCCGTCCGGCTATGGGTAAGACCGCTTTCGTGCTCTCGATGGCAAAGAATATGGCCGTGGATCATGAGATACCGGTAGCTATCTTCTCGCTTGAGATGAGCAACGTACAGCTCGTCAACCGTCTAATCATGAACGTCTGCGAACTGGAAGGCGACAAGATCAAGACCGGTAAGATGAGCAAAGAGGATGCTAAGCGTCTGAACACAAAGATTAACATCATGCGCGGCAAACCGCTCTATCTGGACGACACCCCTTCGTTGTCTATCTTTGAGTTACGATCCAAGGCCCGCAAGCTGGTACGCGAGAAAGGTATCCGGCTCATTATCATTGACTACCTGCAGCTGATGAACGCTCAGGGTTCGTCCTTCGGCAGCCGTGAGCAGGAGGTAAGTATCATCTCGCGAAACTTAAAAGCATTGGCCAAAGAGTTGGATATACCTATCATCGCATTGTCGCAGTTGAACCGTGGCGTAGAAGCCCGTCAGGGTGTGGAAGGCAAGACGCCGCAGTTGAGTGACCTGCGTGAATCCGGTGCTATCGAGCAGGATGCCGATATGGTTTGTTTCATTCATAGACCGGAATATTACCACCTGTATAACGACGACAAGACCGGTAAGGACCTGCGTGGCTTGGCTCAGATCATCGTGGCCAAGCACCGTAACGGCGCCACCGACTCGATATGGTTGCGTTTCCGCGGCAAATATGCCAAATTCCAGAACGAAGATGAAGCCGTGGATCCGGACGAGATCGGAGGCAATTCTTCCGGCTCGGAGACGATGTCCATTCAGTCCAGTATGAATAATAACATGGGAGCGGTGTCCTTCGGTCAGCAGATGAATCCGGACGGAGCCAGAATAAATGATATGGGTGAAGACCCAAGCCAATATATCTTGTAATTTAAGATTTTAGATTTAATATATGCAAAGAACAGTAATCATAGACGCATTGAAACGTACTGATTTCGGGTCAGAGATCAATGTACGCGGATGGGTTCGCAGTCGTCGCGGTAACAAGAACGTCTCGTTCATCGCGCTCAACGACGGCTCAACCATTAAAAATATCCAGATTGTAGTGGACTTGGCGCAATTCGATGAAGAGCGTCTCAAACCTGTCACTACCGGTTCATGTATCTCGGCAACCGGCATCTTGGTGGAGAGTCAGGGTGCAGGGCAAACAGTTGAGATCCAACTGACCGATCTGGAGGTTTACGGCACAGCAGACCCGGAGAAATATCCGCTGCAGAAGAAGGGTTTGAGCATGGAGTTTCTGCGTACGATAGCGCATCTGCGCCCGAGAACCAACACGTTCGGTGCCGTCTTCCGCATCCGTCATAATATGGCGATGGCGATCCATACCTATTTCCACGAGCACGG
>JAGCFY010000014.1 GCA_017649845.1 Paludibacteraceae bacterium | reverse complement strand
GCGATCATAGTTCATACTGTCGGTCGTCAAGACGGTCGGGTTCTCGTTCTTCCTGCCGTGAACAAACTTCACATGCCTTCGCATCCTGGCCAGTTTGGTGTTTCCGTCATAGAATAACTTGTCACCGAACCCCTCCAGCGTGTCACCTTGTACGAAACGCACGTGGCCGAAAGCATCCAGCGAATTCGTTTGCTCGTAGAAATAGGCGCTGTCGCAATACATTAACATCTCTTCATGCCGAAAGAGTACATTGCCTTTCAGGATCTGTGCGTCTGCTATCCTCTCCTGGTCAAACTGCAAATTATTTGCTCTCTCCAGATACACCATCGTCTGGCCGAAAGAATAAGGAATAAGGAATAAGGAATAAAGACCGAGTAATATCGGTCGAATCATTCTTATCTTTATTCCTTGAGTGAACAACATAGTAAACGGTCTTTAATCTTTTAGCGGAGCGGTCTTAATGAATCCATCCGGGGAACTCGAAATCACATCCCTGCCATTCGGGGCTAATCTGGATATACGTAGTCTTTTGCTTTTTCAATATCCAATCATGGATAAACTCGCCGCTCAGTTTGTTCTCCAGCATGGATTTGATGGTCTGGAAATCATCGGTCAGGTTCGCGCGATGAACGTCCACTTTCTTCTTAACGCGCACGATAGCACATACTTCTCTGTTTTTCGTCTGGTCCATCATCACAAACGGCTGCGACACGTCCCCTTCGTTCAGATTGTATATCTGTTTCGCTATCTCCGGTGCCAGATCCTGGTATTCAAACTTACTGCTGCCGGTGTTGGGGTTGATCATCAGACCCGCATTCATGATTGTATTCTTGTCTTCCGAGAAACGGAGGACTGCCTGCTCGAACTGAATACTGTCAGCCTCGATCAACTGCCTGATGCTATCCAGACGCTGGATGGCATTGACCTTATCTGTGGCACTGATACGGGGCCTCAGCAATATATGCCGGCAATTGATACGTTCGCCTTTTTTCTCGATCAACTGGATAATATGGTATCCGTATTCGGTCTGCACTATCCTACTCACGCGCTTGGGATCGTTGAGATTGAATGCCACGTCGGCAAACTCCGTCACTAACTGTCCTCGACCTACAAACCCCAGCTCTCCTCCGCGTTTGGCGCTCTCCGTGTCTTCGGAATAGAGACGAGCCAACATACCGAAATCCGCAGTACCGCTCTGTACGCGCTCTGTGAACTCACGTAACCTTCCCTTGATACGCTCTGTCTCCTCCACCGGTACCGGAGGTTCAAAACTGAGTATCTGCACCTCCACCTGAGCCGGCATGACGGGTAGCGAATCCAACGGTAGCGAATTATAATAACGCCTGATATCTGCCGGCGTAGGCTTGATATCTGCCGTCAGTTTCTGCTGCATCTGCTGGATAATCATTTGGTTGCGGACAGTGGTCATCATCTCCTCACGGATCTCAGTCGTCGGTTTACGGAAATACTCCTCCATCTTCTCTTTCGATCCAATCTGGTTGATGTAGTAGTTCAACCGCATATCCACCTGATGGCTCACGCTCGACTCATTTGCTTCCACCGAGTCCAGAATAGCCTGATGCAGAAATAATTTCTGTACCGCCAACTGCTCGGGTATCACGCAATATGGATCACCGGGGATCGTCTGTCCCTCATATTGCGCTCTCAACCGTTCTTCCTCCACCTCGCTCCGCAAGATAGCTTCATCGCCTACTACCCAAATAACCTCGTCTATCACGCCCTGCGCATTAAGCCATGCGCAGCAAATGATCATCCATAATAAAAAACAATATCTTTTCATTTCTCTTAATAAAACTTCACATCACCCCGTTGTATAGCTTCGTTGTAGAGTCTCTCCCGCTCTTTGTTCAGGAACTCCGTCTGCCGGGCATTCAGCACTATCTTCTCTATCTCACCCCGAGCGTACTCAATCGGCATTCTCTCTCCGCGCAGCTGTTTCTCCGTCACTTGCAGCAGATAGGTCTTCAGGCTGTCAGACAGTTCTATCTGATTCTTGGTCTTCAGTGCCGCCTCCAGGGTAGCGCGATCCGAAGGAATATGCGCCAGGAGCTCCGTCGTTTTCATCCATCGGTCGGTGAACAACTCGTATCCGCTTGCGTTTGCGTACGCGTATTTCTCGATCTCGTCCATCGATTCCTTGCTTAGCCACGTCCGCAACTTGGCTATATCTTTCGCTTCTTTCGGCAGCACTACGATCATTCCCTTGATAATACTCTCATCCAGAATAAATCTCTCGGGCATCCGTTCATACACTTGGTTCACTACGCTGTCCGGCACACTTTTGGGCATCCGCCGGTCCACGATATACTCCTCGTATGCATGTACGTACAGCGCGCGGCGGTAACTCGCTACCATTTCCTCTATCTTTTCCTTGTTCCGCACTCTGGACTCCTGACTTTTGTTATACATCAACTCGTCTTTTGCCCACTGGCTCACGTATTGCTGTACCACCCGCAAACTATCCTCTGCGCCAAGACCCACTGTCAACGAATCCAGGGTAGAACGATATAGATACTGCCCGTTTACCTCTACCGCAGCGCCGGACTGAGCCTTCTTCTCATACGCTGCACAACTGCTCAACAAAAACCCTGCCAATAACAGCAAAAGAATGCTATTCTTTTTCATAATTATGCATATAAAGCCAAAATACGCTGCAAAGGTACAACAAAAAAATGACATACGCAAATGCGTATGCCACTTTTCTTTATTTTCACGAGTTATTAGACTCATTTTTCTCTTAGTATGGTGTACAACCGATGGCCGTCAACAGTCTCATAGGCATCCGGCAGAGTTATCTCTGGAGCACGGACTCCCTCACCTGTTCTTATCTCCGGAGCAACCTCGATATGTATCTCGTCCCATAGATCCGTCTCTAAGATATGGCGCAGCAACGTAGGACCGCCTTCTACTAAGACGGAATGGATATTCCGTTTCGCGAGGTCCGCCAAAACGAACGGCCATTCGGTTCGGTCGCGATATACAATTGTCTCCGCTTGATCATCAAAAATCCTCGATTTCATCGGTAAAATTCCATGCCTGTCCAAGGTTACACGAACAGGGTTTCTGCCCTCCCAATGCGTATTCAGTAACCTGGGATCATCCAGCAGCACCGTATTGGTACCCACCATGATCGCCATATTCTCCGCCCGCATCTTATGTACCAGCGCT
>JAGCFY010000125.1 GCA_017649845.1 Paludibacteraceae bacterium | reverse complement strand
GAAGAAGAAGAGCCCGTGTAAAGAAGTTGCCAACAACCCGGTGACGCATCATTTACCTCATAACCCTCGAAATCATCGAAGAAAGGAAGAGGTACTCCGCTTGACAACGGACAGGTAGTGTGAACTGTTGCATAGGTAACAGAAACAGCCGTGCTATCGCCCTCATCACAGATACCCTGCGCATAGACATAATAGTTCGTATTAGGAAGCAGATCTTTAATCAGGATTTCATCCGAATGATCCACAATCGTATCCAAGAGATAACGATAGGTCGGTTTCTCCGAATCCTTGAGCGCCTTATCCGCCACCATCATGCGATAGGTATTCTGGTAGCCTTTCCAACTTACGATAGCCGCATCCTCGCCTACACTATCCACCGTGAAAGAGGATACGGGGCGGCAACGCGGGATAAGCTCCAGAGAGATCTCCGAAATATACGCATAGTTGGTAACACCGAAATCGGATAGGAACATGATGTTCTTACCAATATCACCCATATAGTCACCTTCGTAATTCTCGAAGCCTACGGAATACGGATCCCATGCTGTCTTACTGAGGTTCAGCGTATCGATAGCCACAAAGGTATTCAGATCACTCGGGTCGGTTACGATACCCACAATAACCTGGCTATTATACGAAGAAGAGTTATAACTGCGTCCCCAGAAATTAATCTGGTATTTCTGAATAGAATCAACATTCAGCGACGGCATGATGGCATACGCACCTATATTGTTCGCCGTTGTAGTGACGTAGTCATACAACTGCAGATAGTTATTCCCGTTATGCTTGTAGGTTGATGAATTATTAACATAGGGGATGTAGGACGAAGAAGCACTTTGGGTCTTACTACCTACCGTCCAGCAAGGCATCTCACCTCCGGTACCGGTAACAAACCCGTCATCGGTAGAGAACGTAATGGTTCCTATCTCCTCCGGCGTCTGCGACTGACAAGGAGTCATGAACGAGAGGGTCTTCCATTGCGAGAGGATAGTATCCTCGCAAAGCGTAGCGGTCGCTACATAATATTTGGTTTTTCCTTCCAAATTGAAAACCTCTTTCGAACGACGATCGATCGTGTCGCGGTATATGACACACGACTCCGGATAAGTACCATTCGCCAGCTGAGTCTCAGACACCGCTTTATTGGTTATCAGGAGGATCCATTGGTCATTTGTTCGCAAACCGCTGCTGATACGGACGCTTGAGCCCGTCAACTCCGAATAGCTCGGCCTTGTCAACGGACAAGCCACCGATACGAACGATACATCATCCAGATATGCATAAGACGAAGCGTTGTACGGTGTACGCCAAGCTATATACTTCGCCGAAACAGGAATCTGTCCTTGATAGTCACTCAAGTCATAGGAATACTGCACACTCTCGGCCATACCCTTTACGGAATCAATCACGACAAACGTACTCAAGTCCGTCGGATCCGTCATCACACCCAAGAGCCAAGAATACGAAGTAGAAGCATACATATTAAATGTAACAGCCACTTGCGTCAAGCTATCGCACTTGATCTCCGGCGAGACAATAAATGCCGGTGTATTATTGGTACTTGAGGATGAATAATAGCCATACATACGATAAGTATTCGAACCCGAATTGGAATAGGTAGTCGAACTATACACGTACGGTAAATACGTTGTTGATGCAGTCGGATTGCCGTTGCCTCCACTCCAACAGTTCGCCTTGTAAGACTCGCTATAAGACGTTCCGGAAGGATAGGAGTCAAAGGTTTCCTTATTTGCTTTATTCGGATCCAGGCGTTCGCAGGAGGTATATGCCGGAGTCATCGTCCAAAGGCTGTCACCGCAGAGCGCACGGACATAAACATAATACGTCCGCTGAGCCGTTAAGCCGCCAATATGGAAATGCTTACCGGTTACAATCGTGTCATCTACCACTACAGACGATGCACTGTAAGTGCCGTTCTTGATAGCGCTGATAGCCGCATTGGTCGTCAACACTTTCATCTCCCATTCATCGTTATCCGAGATACCATTCCATACCAAATCAATCTCATACGGATCCATTACAGGCTGGTCGAAATCGTAAGCCTCGATACAAGACGGATCTTTCAACTCGACGTTGTCAATGAGCACATCACTATTCATCATCAGAGTACCCAAACCGGAAGAGAGAGCGATATTATCATATCTCAAATCACAATCAGAGAGAATATAACGCACTTTCTTAAATGCCGATCCGCTTACCTCAATGGTATCAAACGGCACGAACGTATTGGCATCATAGATATCTCCCATTGATCCCACAAAGAGCAATGCAGAGGAAGACGCCGTACCTGCTTCCGTACGAACATCAAAAGACAAGAGCATATCAGACAGATTGCCTTCTACAGTCGGCAAGATAGCCACCGAACGATGGGTAGTACCGGACGAATAGAGTTCCAACGCCTTGTTGCTAGCAATAGAGGTACCGGCTTGCGCAATCGTCGGATAATCCACTCCCAGATAGTCCGCAATCTGCCAGCAGCCGATCATCGAACCGCCGATATTGTAGTTCTCGAACATCTCCTTATACGGGAATACCTCATCCCGACAAGGCGTGCTAAACGCCATCTCTGTCCACCAATCCGGATCACAGGTAGCACGCACATAGAGGTAGTAGTTCGCATGAGGGTTCAAGCCACCGAAGCCGAATACCGGAGTAGAAGACGGATTGGTCCAAGACAGGGTCTGCGCCAGCACCACACCGGGTATTGCCGCTATTTCATCCAGCGTCTTATTGATGCGGTCCACCTCTCTCAATGCCGTACGGGACAAGAAGAACTCCCACTCATCCGAAAGCGCTGATTCCCAACGAACCGTAATAGAATCCGGCTCTATAGACAAGTCGAGATTAGTAGGCGGAACACATTCCGACAACTCCTCTACCACCAGTTCATCGATATAGTTATTGGTGAACTTACTCATGTTCATCACATCCGCCCACATGATGGCTATCACACCTTCAGGACCGGAATAGTTCTCGAAATTCGCATAACAACGGGTATAGCCCGTGGTGTTAAGTTGGAAGTCAGCTACCGGGATAAAGGTATTGATATCCATTGGATTGGACATTACACCGATTGTAGCGTGCGCTTGGTCAAACGTAGCACCACCACTAAGATAGAATTTCACCTGTACATTCGCCAGGTCTTCCACCATCGGCAAGGTTACCCAACCGTCCTTTCCACCCATCTTACTCATATAGAGATAACCTGAGCCAATATAACTATTGGCCGAACTGGTCTCCACAGCCGGATAGCTTGCGCTGTTGCCAAAGATACCCAGTCCCTCCGCATATTGCTTACCGGAAAGCGAGTATGTAGGAGTAGAACCCGCATCGAAATTGAAATTATACGGGATAGCACGCTGCGCGGCAATCGTAACAAACGGATAGCGGTACGACCACTCCGTTCCAGCAGCCTTTACATACACATAATACGGTCTATTCCAACTATGATCCGGCTCAAGACCCTGACAACGATAATTGTTAGCCGTCACTGTAGCCTGTGCCACAATCGCGGCGGATGCAGGGTTATTCGGATTGACTTCCGCATTGGTAACCAGTACATTATACGAAGATGCATTACCATCCCACGATATATCCGCATAGGTGTCACGCGGATTAACCACGACCGAGGTAACCTTATTGATCGCTTTGCGATATTCAATCGTCAGGTTATCCAGATAGAAAAGATTATCACGGTCGAAATCACTCACAAACGCCACATAAGCACCATTTCCATTATAGGAACTGAGGTCCACGATATTCTCCTGGAAGGTCTGGTTTCCCCATACACTAACGGTGTCCACCGGCGTAAAGGTAGTAATATCATCAGGGTCATCCATCACACCAACCATGAGGCTGCGACCGAATTTACGACCCGTATTGGTATATACCGTACTCCAAAAGTGTACCTGACATTGGTTTACCTTGAATTCCTCATTCGTAGTGTCTGTCAAGGCAGGCGTAGCCACATATGCATACCTATCAGCCTGAATAGGAGTCGTCAGAGCTGTCATCGCTCCACCGGAGAAAATAACCGCAGCTGTAGTATCCGGCGAATAGTTTGCACGTGCCTTACCTACAGTAGCCGTATTTACAAACGGGTTTTTACTACCGGTATTGCTTCCCCAACTCCAATCTTCATCACGGGTAACCCCGGAAGCGTAGTTGAAGTTCTCGGTAAACGGAATCTGCTTGGTGGTACGCACGCGGAAACCGAACGGCCCGTTCTCCGTTGCCTCGCTACTCCACACACTATTCTCATCCTCGCACAGCGAACGGATATAAACCAGATAGAACTCACCCGACTCGAGCAACAGATCCTGGTTAAATACCAGACCGTTGATCAGCCCATGGAACGTCATTTGCTCCGGAAGCACATTCTCGATCGTATCCGGATCAATCGTATCCTTGCAGACAACTAACTCGAAGTAATCAGCATCCCAACTGGCCGACCAGGCAATATTTACCTTACCGGCACCTTTATTGGTAGCGATAATATTATATGGGATGGTACACTCCGGTGCCGACTGAAGTTTGATACTATCCAGAACGATACCATGACCGAGGTTGTCTTTTCCCTCAAAAGCAATCTGGTAAGTCTGGCCCACTTCCGGCAGGGACAGTTTAACGCGCTGCCAGTCCGAAGTAGGATTACTAAGTTCTGCCAGCTGTTTCCATGCAGCACGCGAACTGGTACGGTACAACACACGCAATGTGTCGCGATCCGCGCCCCACTTGGGATTAGCATAGTAAAACGTCAGTTCCGGCATATATACTTTCGTTGGACGAAGATCCATCACACCACTTACCAAACGCGTCACATAACCGAGCGTCTCGCCGGTGTTATTACGCAGATAAGCACGCTTCGTTCCCTGAAAAGCCGTAGAAGGATACGCGAGACCATCGCTAATATCCTCCACCATCCATGGTGTATTACCAACCACAAACTCCTGTGTCCACACTTCTTCACTGATGCCATTCTCGAACCCCTCATCAATCAAAATCGTTCGAGCATAGGTTCCCATCGTGGTTGCTAACACAGCAACAAACAAACTAAATAAATATTTTTTCATATCACACATGTTATATAAAAATGCAAAATTAGGGCGCAAAATTACGAAAAAATTATAGATTATGCAACATTTTGTTATAAAAAATACATTTTTTGTTTCTTTTGTAAACTATATATTACATTATTTAATCAGAGCGATAGAACATAAAATGTCTTGTTTTGTGTGCGGTTTTTGAATTTTTTAATGGAAAAGTTGCATATCTGATTTTTTTGTTGTACCTTTGTCGGAAATTAGCAATCATATGAAACGATATCTTTTTTTAGGCCTGATTATGTTAGCCTCATGTACACAAAAAATGCCGATTTCATCGGACAAATCCGCCCCGCTCGGTGTGCAGCAAGCAGCGGCACTATGGACAGAGAAGGATGGCACACAAGCAGAGTTTGAGCAACTGGTGGCAGATCATCTCTGTCAAACAGACAGCGAGCGATATGCACTCTTCGAGTCCTTAAGCCGTATCTTTGAGCAGGTTTATCAGTCTGCCGATATGCTAACAGTGGAGTTATTGCGTCCTACGCAACTGACGAATGCGAGTGAACCGCAGGAATCCGATTGGATCATGTCCGGCTATAGTCCTTTGGCCCATTTCTCGGATGATATGTTTGCTAATAAATTGGCATTTATCACTATCATTAATTTTCCGCATTATAGTTTGGAGGAGAAGAACCGCTTAGGTAAGAACTGGACTCGACTGGAATGGGCATATGCCAGAATGGGTGACGTATTTACGACACGTGTGCCGGGAGAGGTAAACACCCGCATGGCACAAGCACTCGCCGAAGCAGAGAACTATATTGCGGAT
>JAGCFY010000124.1 GCA_017649845.1 Paludibacteraceae bacterium | reverse complement strand
TGCATGTCTCGACCTATCAGGCCGCTTCGGGTGCAGGGGCGCAGGCGATGAAAGAGTTAGAGACCCAATACCGTCAGGTGTTGAACGGCGAAGAAGTGACGGTAAATAAATTTGCGTATCAGCTGGCATATAACCTCATCCCGCATATCGATGTGTTTACCGATAACGGCTACACCAAAGAGGAGATGAAGATGTACAACGAGACGCGTAAGATCATGCATTCGGATGTGAAGGTGAGCGCTACCTGTGTGCGTGTGCCCTCGCTCAGAGCCCATAGCGAGAGCGTGTGGATCGAGACGGAGCGTCCGATAAGTGTAGCAGAAGCGAGAGAGGCTTTTGCCAATGCACCCGGATGTGTGCTGATGGACGAACCGGAGAACAAGATCTACCCCATGCCGCTGTTCCTGAGCGGTAAGGACGAAGTGTTCATCGGGCGTATCCGCAAGGATCTGACGGACGAGAACGGACTCAGTTTCTGGTGCGTGAGCGACCAAATCCGCAAAGGCGCTGCGCTCAACGCTGTTCAGATAGCGGAGATCTTGATTAAATGACGAACGAGCAAATCGAAATAATGGCGCCTGTCGGGTGCTGGGAGAGTTTGGCTGCGGCTATTCAGGCCGGAGCTACCTCTGTCTATTTCGGTATCGAGCACCTGAATATGCGTGCCCGTAGTTCGGTCAATTTTACGACGGACGACATGGCTACCATCGTAGCTACCTGCCGCGAAGCGGGTGTAAAAACCTACCTGACCGTCAACACCGTCATGTATCCCGAGGACTTGCCGCTGATGCGTGAGATCGTGGATAAGGCGCATGCCGTAGGCGTAGATGCCGTCATTGCCAGCGATATCGCGGTGATGCAATATGCCAACGCCATCGGCCAGGAGGTGCACCTCTCTACGCAACTGAATATAGCCAACACCGAGGCGCTGAAATTCTATGCGCAGTTTGCAGATGTCGTTGTCCTGGCGCGCGAGCTGAACATGGAGCAAGTAGCGTCCGTTTACCGAGATATACAGGAGCAGCATATATGCGGCAGAAGCGGTCAGCCTATTCGTATCGAGATGTTCTGCCATGGAGCATTATGTATGGCTGTGAGCGGCAAATGTTATCTTTCTCTGAATAACTACGGTCTCTCGGCTAACCGCGGAGCGTGTGTGCAAGTTTGCCGCCGCGGATATACGGTTAAAGACAAGTCTTCCGATCTGGAACTCGATATCGATAACCAATATATCATGTCTCCGAAGGACCTGAAGACCATTCATTTCCTGAATAAAATGCTGGATGCCGGCGTGCGGGTGCTGAAAATAGAAGGCCGTGCACGTGGTGCCGAATATGTCTCTACCGTAGTGAAGTGCTATAAAGAGGCCGTGGAAGCATGGCAGCGCGGCGAATACAATGACGATGCGGTTATCGAACCGAAGATAGCGGACTGGAACGAACGACTCAGCAGAGTGTTTAACCGCGGTTTCTGGGACGGTTATTATCAAGGTCAGCGGCTTGGCGAATGGACCCATTCGTACGGCAACAAGGCGACACGGAAGAAAGTGTATGCCGCCAAATGTACCAATTTCTTCAAAAATCTGAGTGTGGCGGAGTTTGTTGTAGAGGCCGTGGATGCTATCGAAGAAGGTCAGGACTTGCTTATTACGGGTGAGACGACCGGCGTATATGAATGCAAGGCTGAGGGCCTGCGTGATACAAACGGAAACCCGACACAACGCGTGGAGCAGGGCCGATTCTTCTCGTTGAAAACCGACCGGCTTATCCGCCGCGGGGACAAGATGTATCTATGGGTGAAGGAATAGCACATATTATGTCGCCGTTGAGCGCGCCTTGGTGCGCCTGGACGATGCTGGTGTTGCTGCTGCTGGCTATTCTGAGCGAATGGCTGCAACCCGGCGTGATCAGCCAGGCTTCTACATCGTTGACCGTCCATAACGAACGAACCTATAAAGATGCGCCGGTCCATTTTATGGCGCAGCTGTTTATCACCCTCTTCCGTATAGGCACGCTGGCTTTAGGTCTCTGCCTGTGTTTTAATGCGAGTGGTCATTTCTCATTTGCAGCCTTTGCTGCCGTGAGCGGCATCATTGTAGGCGTGACATTGGTCAAGATGCTGGCGACGGTACTGATGGACTATACCTTCCTCCTGTCGCGCACTTACGGCGATGCATATGAGCATTATTCCAATCTCTTTACGTTGGCTATGGTAGTGCTATATCCCTTGCAACTGGTGTTTTGGCATATAGGCTCGCCGATAGCGAACCGTTGGCTGCTGGGTATAATCGGCGGCGCTTTCCTGCTGCTCTGGATCTACCGCGGACTGCGGCAGTATGTTCGCAAGCCGATGGCGATCTTGTATCTGCTGGCGTACATGTTTACATTAGAATTTCTGCCGATGGCAGGAATAGTTTTACTTTCTGCAAAAACGATATCAATCCTATGATAAAAAAGATTCTTTTTTCTCAACCCCGTCCTACGACGGAGCATAACCCTTATTCGCGTTTGGGAGCGCAATTTGGAGTAGAATGCGATTTTTATCAATTCATTCATGTGGAAGGCCTTTCGGCGAGTGAGTTCCGTAAACAGCGGATTAACCCGATGGACTATACGGCGGTGATTTTGAATTCCCGTTTAGGTGCGGAGCATTACTTCCGTATGTGCGAAGAAATGCGCTTGTCGGTACCGGATTCCATGCATTATTATTGCAACTCCGAGCAAGTAGGTCTGTATTTGCAGAAATTTATCAACTACCGCAAACGTAAAGTATTTTTTCCCGAACAGGGCAATAAATTTGAGGATTTGCTGCCGGCCATGCACCGCAGACCGAACGAGAAATACCTCATGGTGCTTTCGGATATTCATACGGACGACCAGATTAATATGTTCGCCGAAAACGGCGTGGAAGTGACGCCGGCTATCATGTATCGCACCGTGACCACGCCGTGGCCTAAGGATAAACCTTTTGACTACGACCTCATCGGGCTCTTCACTCCCGCAGGAGTAACGTCCCTGCGTGAGAATTTTCCGGATTGGAAACAAGGTAAAACACTCATTGCCGCTTTCGGCGAAGGTACAATCCATGCACTGGAAGAAGCAGGCTATCGCGTAGATATCATGGCCGGACCGGGGTATGAGTATGCATCACTGCCGATGGCTATCGCGGGTTATTTGGAGCAGAATGCCTAATACCTTTCCAAAACATAGCAAACTATGCGGACAGGAGCGTATCACCGCGTTGTATAAATCGGGTCATCATTTTGTTGCTTGGCCTTTGCGGGTGACATGGCAGAGGCTCTCTGATCTCTCCCCTTCAGGGGAGCCGGAGGGGTCTTCCCAAGTGCTCGTTTGGGCTCCGAAATCGCTCTTCAAACATGCAGTAGATCGTAATTATCTGCGTCGGCTCATGCGTGAAGCGTAT
>JAGCFY010000013.1 GCA_017649845.1 Paludibacteraceae bacterium | reverse complement strand
GGAACAGGTATAAGTAACAAAGTCTGTCGTGCCTGTATGATTAGAGTTAGTTACCTGTAATGTTCTGGGGTTTGCCCGAAACATATCGTCAAAGTCCTGCGAAACGGTTCTACTCTCAGCCCCGCATAAAGCAGAGCTGAGAGTGAACAAGCAGATGATGGTGTATCGTACGTAAGTTTTCATTTATTCGAGGCGTGCGCCGGTGATAGAGTAAATCGCGTCTCCGCGGATGATGATCATTTGGCCGTTGCGAAGGACGAGCCTACCTCTGTCTCCTCCCTGAAGGGAAGAGGAGTCAACATTATCAATGTCCGTGTACCAGCAACCGCAAGCTGTGCTATAATCGCTATACGCAGCTCCAGTTCCAGCCCAAGTAAATGTGATTGCATCCATATACAAAGCACCGTTATTTGAGCGGACACCAACATAGGTGTAATCGCCCGTTACTACCAATTCTGTTTCCGAATCGCTGGCGATAGAACCAATCTTGGTGCCTTTGCCTGAAGCGTCATACAAATCGGACGGATCAGTATAGGCACTATTTTTGCCATAGACATCGAGTGTGCGACCGGAAGTATTTTCATTCCAATCCACCGTTACCTTAGCTATTTTGCCACCGGAAGCCGTGGTAACAATACCTGAATTGCTATTTTTCGAACGAAGTTGGATAGACTCATAACTTCCTGCACTCTGGCCGGCATAAACAGCAGAAGAAGTAACTGTTTTGTTGCTCCAAGAAGCATAATTAGTGCCGGTAATTCCTGTTGTGGATAGCGTCAGCACATCATCAATCTCTACAGAACCTTCACCCTCTTGGTCGGCATAAACAGCATAGAGCGTAGTCGCCTCAGCGATAGGATCACCGGCTTTGACATAGGTCGGAGCAGCCGTTTCGCTCTCGTAGTTAGCAGTCTTGGTCCAACCAAGGAAGACCTTGCCACACGGACAATCCAAAGGATTGGTATCCGGAAGAACTACGGTACCGGTAGATTGCGTCGTAGCGAACTCGCGACCGTTAGCCATGAAGGTGAGCGTGAACGGATCTACCACCGGAGCGGGTTCCTCGATATAGGTGAGGGTCACGATTTGGTTAGCCTCCGCAATATTCAACAGCGGCTTGCCGGAAATGCCAGTGTAAGAAGTTACGTTCTTCGTGCCGGGGAAGGTGTTCTTCGGGCAGTTGTCGGTGGAGCCGTCCCATCCGATCTTGTTGCCATAGGCCGATACAACGGTATAGTACGGGTTATTAGCCGTGTTATTGGGAGTGTTGCTGGTCCATTTGGATTCATTGAAATTAACTTTCCATAGCAACATACCATGACCCGATAATCCTCTATCCCAGCCCACCTTCTGGCGGTTCTCAATGAAATAGCACCAACCGGATGTAGTAGGCGTTTGCTGGGTTCCGGAGGCATTGATTTGATATGCCTGATAGTTAGCCGTTCCGTTAGCATAAAGCGTTACGTTTTGGCCGGTATTGCCTAAGTTAATCGGTGTATGCCATCCAAAGAAATATTTCTCCCACGGGCTGTAGTTAGGCGGGCAGTGACCGTCGCCATTATACGCGCCGCCATCCATCACATCCCAATCGTTCGGAGTGAGGCACTGGGAATAATTCGTGCCATAAGCGGTATCATACCAGTCAGGAAGACCTATCACGTGACCAAACTCATGGCAGAGGGTTCCTATACCACCGAGTTCTCCTCCGGAGATTTCCCCAGACATAGCATAGTTATTCAGTTTCTTGCCATCCACCTTACATTGCGTCGCTGTATAGGTACAATTACTATAATAGATAGCCGATTCTATTTCCCAGTTATGGGGCCAGATCGTATTAGCAGCACCTCCGTCCGCTTCTCCCTGACCGGCATAGATCACATAGACAAAATCTACATAACCATCGTTATCGGAATCGTAATCCGCCCAGTTGATATCAAACTGCTGATTAGCGAGAATACAAGCTTCTACTACTGCATCGGTAGCGTATTGGTCACTCGTATTATCATTCGATTCGTCCGTAGGATTGCCATATTCATCTATATTATGTCCGTAGTAATCCAAATTACGGCTGAGGTTCACCGGACCAAAGACATCAAACTGCGGATGATAAGCGCCGTTTGACTGGTCTGCAAAATATTGTGCAGCCGACGGATAGCCGTCGTTTACGGTACAATTAGTAGCATTACAAAGTTCGTTAAAGACAGCCTGAGTATGCGAAGATTGCATACTTTTATCTTTGAAATTCGCCAGAATGACAACTCCTTTCGGAGCCAGGTTCGGTTCTGTGCCCACTTCTTTGCGTTGACGGCGAGCAACGGCTTTTGCCCGGCGGGCTTTAGCAACCGCCTCTGTAGGTGCTTCACCTATCTCAACATACATACCGTTGATCTCGCGAACTTGTTTACCTTCACGGTTTATCATATAATGATAAAACTCGTCTCCAAATTGTTGAATCTCGATGGTCGTACCATCTGCTTGTGTGCGCGTCTGCCATCCTCGGCGCGCGGGAACAGCGCTTGCTGTCACAGCAAGAACGCATAACAGAAGAACTGATAAAATCTTTCTCATGATATAATTAATAAATGTTGTATTTTTCCAAACAGCCTGCAAAAGTACTGCTTTTTTTTGGAATACGCAAGTTTTTGAGCAAAATAATTGTTTTTGCAAGCAAAAAAGCAAAAAACTGCAAGTTTCACAATCCTGAGGCGAATGTATAAAAATTGACCATTTTTGTATAATTTTCGACTTTACACCTATTTAAATTTGCATATGTGCGCGAAAAGCACTATCTTTGCAGTCGATTTGTAGAACGTATATAGCAAAACACTATATAAACACCAATTTTTTATAAACACCAATTTTTTCGTTTAACTAAAAACACAAAACACATGAAGAAATTTTTCACAATTGCAGCTGCATTGATGGCAAGTATGTCCATGATGGCAGATGTTATTTTTTCTTACACGTTGACAGCTCCCGGCACAGACAATGCTGTTTATGATGCTGTCGGTGGAACTGCAAAATGTCTGAAAGCTATGGCTTCCAGCGGTTCCAATGAAATCACTATTGACGGACAAACCTTCTACAAATTCAACTCCAGTTCGGCATGGGATTTCACCCTTGCAGAAGGTACGTTTGCAGCAGGCGACGTTGTTTCTATCACTGCAGCTTGTACCACCTCTAACAAAAATGGAAAAGGCGTAACGCTGAACGGCATTGCTCTTACAGGTGATTTCCCTGCAAGCACAGCAAACACATTGGTTTACACCGTTCAAGCAGGTGATGCCATTGACGGACAAGCAACCATCCAAGTAAAACGTAACGACAGCGATATCAAGTTCGGTACTATCGTTGTAGAGCGCGAGAACGTAACACCTTCTACAGATCCTGTAACCACCGTTACTATTGCCGGTCCGACCGAGGCTTATGTTGGCGAAAAAGTTACTTTGAAAGCTACGACCGATGTTAAAGCTGACACTATCTGGTGGACAGACCAATATGGTGCAATGCAGGTTAGCAGCAAAGGCACGTTTGAGTTCACTCCGGCTGCTGTGGGTTCTTTCACTTATACTGCTTGGGCTGAGAATGCTAACAACACTAATCCTGCTAACCAATCCCACACAGTAGTCGTTACTGAGGCTCCGCCCGTTACTTCTTGTACGAACCTCATTCCTGCAAGCACAGGTGACGACCCTGTTGTTGGCGACGAAATCGCTCTGAATGCTGTTTCCGAAGGTGGTAAAATCTTCGTTGCCGGCATGAAGAATGCAACCGGTGATATTAAATACACTGCTTATGGTCTCCAAATTGGTGGAGGTGGTGCAGACTCACTTCGCGTGGAACTTAATAACTACCTAAAAGAGGGTTCTATCATCACCCTCAAGCTGGCTGCCGGCGGTACAAGC
>JAGCFY010000123.1 GCA_017649845.1 Paludibacteraceae bacterium | reverse complement strand
TCGTCACTCACTGACGTTAAACAGAAACCGCTGGCACTAACAGCGTAAAAAAGTAGTGAAAATGCGATAGATAGCGCGAAGCGTCGCGCTATAACATATTAACAAATTGGCTATTATTCGCGTTCGAGAAAAAGGTCCGGAAAACTAATTTCTTAACAGAATTAGAAAAGCCATGTTCACGGAAGTGAAGGAACTTCCCTTTCTCAACCATAAAGCACAGGTTCTCCTGTGTGGGTATATCTATGGTTGAGAGCGGGTTTTCTTTCCGGACCTCCCGTGAACGCGAGTAGATATACTCACTTTTCTTTTCTGCCCCTGTGGATGGATAGCCGCAAACTATCAATCCATGGCAAAAAACGCGAATTTAGGAGCAGCGAAGAATGCTAAAAACGATGAGTTCTACACTCAGTATGCGGACATACAAAAAGAAGTAAACGCATATATTGAATACAACCCCGATGTCTTTCGAGGCAAGACAATCTTGTTGCCTTGCGATGATCCGGAATGGAGCAACTTTACCAAGTTCTTTGCACAAAACTTTGAGTTCTTCGGTCTGAAGAAACTCATTTCTACGTCCTATGCCATTGAAAGCAAAAAGTACAAAACCGATTGGCAACCGACACTCTTTGAAACGGAGAATCCGTTGTACAACGTAGAGAAAAGCCGTATCAAGGGCAAAATCTTTACACTTACACACGATATCAACAACAGCGGTCGGATTGACATTGACGATTTGCAATGGAGTTACCTCGAAGGCGATGGCGACTTCCGTTCTGCCGAAGTAACCGCTCTCCGAGACGAAGCAGATATTATTATCACAAACCCGCCTTTCTCGCTGTTCCGCGAATTCCTTGCGTGGATCACGGAAGGAGGGAAGCAATTTTTAATAATTGGCAACATTAATGCCATTTCATACAAGGAAGTTTTTCCTTTGATAAGAGATAATATGATCTGGTTAGGTCCCAGTATAACAAGTGGCGATAGATTATTTATGATTCCTGACGATTTGTATAATGAAAGCAAAGTAGGAGCTCGTGATATTATAATTGAGGGTCAACATTATATAAGTGTTGTTGGAGTTCGCTGGTATACAAATATAGATCATGGGCGTCGCCATGAACCTCTACAATTGATGTCAATGGCAGATAACTTAAAATATAACAAGAAACTAAAAGGATTACAAAGATATATTCAGTATGAAAATTACGATGCAATTGAGGTTCCTTTTGTGGAGTTAATACCATCTGATTATAATGGAACAATCGGAGTTCCCCTTTCTTTTCTTGATAAATATTGTCCAGAACAATTTGTAATTATTGGTCAAACTCAAGGCGATTCTGGTAAAGAGTTAGGACTCGCTCCTTATCCGCGAGAATTGAAGAAACTGAATAAAAGTCTTCGAGATGGTCAATTATATTATATAGACGAGGATGGTATTCCACAAAAGCCATACGCACGTATACTAATCCGTAAAAAACAATAAATACTATGAAAGCAGAACGGAAAATATATACTGTAGAGGAAATCTGCAAAGGGTTTACTTACAACGAGGCAGAAGGAAAAGGTTTGTTTGGTCTTTCGGGCCGCCTGACCATTCAGCCGGAGTATCAGCGTAATTATCTGTACGCCGAGCAAAACGGCGCACGTGAGATAGCAGTCATTGAGTCCGTACTTAAAGGCTATCCAATTGGTTTGCTGTACTTTAACCGAGTGGACGACAACCATTTGGAGGTATTAGACGGTCAGCAGCGAATCACCTCTTTGGGACGTTTCCTTACGCGCAAGTTCGCTATCCGCATTAACGGCATGGAACAGTATTTTGATTACATGGCGGAAGATCTCAAAAAGAAGATTCTACAAACCGAACTGTTGGTTTATGAATGTGAAGGAACGGAAAGCGAAATCAAAGAGTGGTTTAAGACCATAAATATCGTGGGACTTCCTTTAGAGGAACAGGAGATATTGAATGCCGTCTATTGCGGACCGTTTGTGACACGCGCCAAAGAGGTGTTCTCCAATTCGCAAAACGCCAATATCAACAAATGGGCTGCCTTCTTACGCGGAAACGTGAAACGGCAAGCATACCTGCACACCGCCTTGGAATGGGTCAGCAAGGGCAATATAAGCGCCTATATGTCCCTCCACCGCAACGATGACTCAATCAAAGAAATGGAGACCTATTTCAATAGTGTCATCGATTGGGCAAGTGGTGTATTTATCCATATCGAGAAAGAGATGTGCGGTTTGCCGTGGGGTGAACTCTATGAGAAATACCACAAGACGCCTTACGATCCGGCACAAGTGGCAGCCAAACAGCGTGAACTTTACGAAGATTACTATGTAAAGAACAAAAAAGGCATCTATGAATATATCCTTGGCGGCTGTCAGGACACCAAACTATTAGAGGTGCGTTGTTTTGACGAGCCGACCAAAAAGAGCGTTTATGCGCGTCAGACGGAGGAAGCCAAACAAAAAGAGGTTTCCAACTGTCCGCTTTGTGCCATAGGCCATGACGCCAACCGTGCGCGTATCTGGAAACTGACCGAGATGGATGCAGACCATGTAACGGCATGGTCAAAAGGCGGCGCAACAGACATCGCCAACTGCCAGATGCTCTGCCAGACGCACAATAGGGCTAAGGGAAATAAATAATCCTCCGCGGGGAGAAGGTTTATACTCTCACTGGACAGGAGGTAAATTAACCTTTTTGCAACATTCTATTTAAAAGCGCGGTATGAGTAGTGCCGCGTTTTTGTATTCGTTGATACTTCTTTAACCCCTCATTAACCCCACGATGATCCCGGTTCGCTAGTCTCTCGCTAGTGTCTCGCTAGTCTGATTTCGATATACATCTCATCAGATCAAGCTCGACGTTCTCGGTCGGCCAGTGCTCCCCGCACGCCTTCCCTTTCGAAGCCACAAGTCCATTGGTTGCTACCTTAGCGATAGATCAGGTAGCCGGCGAGGCCGGAGAGAAGAATCAAAAGGATAGGGTGGGAGGCAAAAGACTTAGGCAGGATGGTCATGATAGCCACCACGGCGAAAATGATCCAGGAGACAGGGTCGATGAAGGTGGTGGGTTTCATCAGTAGAAGCGCCGCCGAAGCGATGAGGCCGAGCACCGTAAAACGCAACATTCTCAAGGTCTGCTCGAAATACGGATTGCCTTGAAAACGCTTGTTTAACCAGAAATAGGCTTTGCAGATGGACAGCATAATGATCAGGCTCGGCAGAACGATCGCCGTAGTAGCTAACACGCTTCCCCAGAAACCCGCGGTGGTATAACCCACATACGTGGCGCAGTTGATGCCGATCGGACCCGGAGTGACCTGACTGACAGCTACGATATCGACGAACTCCTGCTGGCTCATCCAGCCGTATTGCTCCACCTCCATCTGGATAAGCGATAAGATCGCCAGACCTCCGCCGAAACCGAAAAGACCGATCTTGAAGAACGACAGGAAGAGTTGCAGGTAAATCATTTGCGCCTCCTTTCCTTGATATCTACGGCGACGAGCGTCAGTATGATCGTAGCCAGAATAACCCAAACGGGATTGACATGCCCGAGCCAGATCAGTAGCGCCGCGGCGAGAGACAAAAGCAGGGGGAGAAGCCTACCCCTCTTACCTACGGCGGTTTTCGCCATCTTGAAAAGCGGAGCGGCGATGAGTGCTACCACGGCGGGACGAACCCCTTTGAAGACCGCCTCCACCGCCGGCAGTTCTTTCCATTCGCTGAAGATCATCGCGATAGCGAGAATGATCACAAACGACGGCAGTACCGCGCCGAGCACCGCGCCGCAGACGCCCCGCCATCCGCCTATCCGCCAGCCGATGAAGATAGCGGAGTTGACGGCTATCAATCCCGGAGCCGCCTGCGCCAGAGCAATCATATTGAGAAACTCCTCTTCGTCAATCCATCCTCTGCGATCGACTACTTCCCGCTGGATGAGCGGCAACATGGCATAGCCTCCACCGATGGTGAAGGTACCGATTTTAAGATAGGTATAGAAAAGCTGCCAGAACATTTATTTGTCCGTCAGTTGCTGCTTGACGAACTTGGCCAGCATGTTGATCGCGGCGTTGTTATGTCCGCCTTGCGGCACGATCACATCCGCAAAACGTTTGCAGGGCTCGATGAACTGCTCGTGCATCGGCTTGAGCACGCGCTGGTAGCGCTCGATCACCGCTTCTGCCGTACGTCCGCGCTCGATCACATCGCGCTTCATCACGCGGATCAGACGGTCGTCCGCATCGGCATCGACGAAAATCTTCAGGTCCATCTGCGCACGCATCTTCGGCTCGCGGAGCGCCATGATACCTTCCACGATGATCACCTCTCTCGGCTCGATATGGATCGTCTCGTCCGAGCGCGTGCAGGTAATATAGGAGTAAATCGGCTGCTCGATGGCTTTGCCCTCCTTGAGCAACTCGATATGCTTGGTCAGTAGCGGCCAATCAAAGGCATCGGGATGGTCAAAATTGATGTTCTGCCGCTCCTCTACCGGCACATTACTGCTGTCCTTGTAGTACGAATCCTGCGGAATAACTACCACTTCGCCTTTCGGAAGGCGCTCGATCAGTTTCTTGACTACCGTTGTTTTACCCGAGCCGGTACCGCCCGCAATGCCGATGATAAACATGAAATGATTTCAAATTTATGAGTTGTGATTTCAAATTATTTCGGGGTGCAAAGATACTACAATTCTTGCATATATGCAAATTTTTAAGGGTATAAATGTTTTTTTTTCTAAAAATCTTGCATATTCGAAATATTTATAGTAAATTTGCAGCGGATTTTGAAAATCAACATAAATTAACAAATTTATATGCATATGAAGAAAGGTTTATTTCTTAGCCTCATTGCTGCAGTAGTAATGCTGGCATCTTGTAACAAATCGTTACCGAAACCCGATGAGATTACCGTAAACCCGAGCCCGCTGGAGAAGGTGGGTAGCAAGGTGAATGCGGAGATCACCGGTACATTCCCTCAGAAGAAATTCGCCAAGAAAGGCGTGCTCACCGTTACTCCGGTGCTCAAATATGACGGCCAGGAGTCTGTCGGAGAGCCTGTTACCTACGTAGGCGAGAAGGCTAAAGAGAACGGCAAGACCGTTAACTACAAGAACGGCGGTACCTACAAGCAGAGCTGCTCGTTCGATTATGTTCCCGCTATGCGCAAATCGGAGCTCTACCTCCGCTTCGAGGCTAAGATCGGTAAGAAAGTGATTGAGATCCCTGACCTGAAGATCGCTGACGGTATCGTAGCTACTTCCGAGCTCGCAGAGGCAAAGGATAACAAGACCGCTACTACTCCGGATAAGTTCCAACGCGTGATCCAGGAGCTCACCGAGGCGGACATCAAGTTCCTTATTCAGAGTTCCGAACTTCGTTCCTCTGAGACCAAGAACGACGGCGTAAAGAGCCTCCAGGCTGCTATCAAGGACGCTAAGGACAACGAGAAGAAAGAGATCAACAAGATCGAGGTAGCCGGTTATGCTTCCCCGGATGGTGCGCAGGATCTCAACGAGAACCTGGCTAAGAACCGTCAGAAAGCTGCTGCTAACTTCCTCAAGAAAGATCTCAAGAAGAACAAAGTAAACAACGCCATCGAGTCCAATATCACCGCTGAAGACTGGGAGGGATTCCAGAAAGCTATGGAGAATAGCAACATGCAGGATAAAGACCTCGTTCTCCGCGTGCTGTCGATGTATAGCGATCCTGAGGAGCGTGAGGCACAGATCAAGAACCTGAGCTCTGTATATGGTACGATCGCTGATGAGATCCTGCCGGCTCTCCGTCGCAGCCGTCTGATCTTGACGACCGACTTGATCGGTAAGAGCGATGACGAGATCAAAGAGATCGCTAAGAACGATCCTGCTCAGCTGAGCGTTGAGGAGCTGCTCTATGCCGCTACCCTGACCAACGACAAAGCAGAGAAAATGGAGCTCTATGCTAAGGCTGCCAATATCTACAACGACTACCGCGCATGGAACAGCCTCGGACAACTCTATTTCGAGGACGGTAATATCGCAGAGGCTCGTCGCTGCTACGGTCATGCACTGGAACTGCAGCCGAACGATCCGGACGTGAACTACAACGCAGGTGTTGCTGCTATGGCAGACGGCGACCTGGAGAAAGCTGAGGAATA
>JAGCFY010000122.1 GCA_017649845.1 Paludibacteraceae bacterium | reverse complement strand
ATAACGTCTATACCTCTACGGATATCCAAAACTGGACGGCTCATGCCGTGACAGAAGAAGTAGTAACGATGCTGCTGCATTGGAACGGAAAAGTTTGGTTGCTCACAGGGCAGGAAGATAACTATGAACTGGCCTTCTACGCCGACGGCAGCATCACCAAGAGCGGCTTGCTACCGGCAGGTGAGTTTCCCGTGAGCGATTTCGCTGCCGTCACGTTCATGAGCGCCAGCGACCGCAAACGCGCTATGATCATAGGAGGATTTGCTGAGAGCGGACACGCACTCAACACGCGGTGGAATATCGAATATTCCTCGCATATACACGTCAACGGCGGATACAGGATGGAGGAGTTCTCTATTGACAGACCTGCCTTCAAGAGCCTCACCGGTGTCTCTGTCATCGACTACGACGACCGCTTGTTGCTCTTCGGCGGAGTGGATGACCAGATGACATACCTCGGACGGGACATCCTTTTCTCCGAGGACGAAGGACTGACATGGGAAAAAGTGGATAGCACCAAAAACCAACTGCCGGATGTCTATCAGGCGCGGCAGAAACAGAATGCTGTCGTACGCGATAATAACATCTATCTCTTCGGTGGACAAGACGGCTCAAAGACATACAGCGATGTCTATAAAGGCCGGCTCAACTCCATCGACTGGGACGAATAACAAGCATACTAACTAACAAACTAAAATACTAACATTATGACTATCAAAGATTACAAATTCGCCGGCAAGAAGGCGATCGTACGCGTGGATTTTAATGTGCCACTGGACGAGAACGGTAAAATCACAGACGACACCCGCATCCGCGGTGCGCTGCCTACTCTCAAACACATCCTCGATGAAGGAGGTGCACTCATCATCATGAGCCATATGGGCAAACCGAAAGGTAAAGTACAGGCTAAGTTCAGCCTCAGCCAGATCGTAGACGCGGTTGCTGCTGCGCTCGGTCGTCCTGTTCAGTTCGCAGAAGACTGCGCTAAAGCGCAAGACCAGGCTGCTGCTCTCAAACCGGGTGAGGTTCTGCTGCTGGAGAACCTCCGTTTCTATCCCGAGGAGGAAGGCAAACCTGTAGGTATCGAGAAAGAAGATCCGGCTTATGAGGCCGCTAAGAAAGAGATGAAAGCACGTCAGAAAGAGTTCGCCAAGACCCTCGCTTCGTACGCTGACTGCTACGTTATGGACGCTTTCGGTACCGCGCATCGCAAACATGCTTCGACTGCTGTCATCGCGGACTATTTCGATGCAGACAACAAAATGCTCGGCTTCCTCATGGAGAAGGAAGTAGCAGCTGTGGACGCTGTCCTCGGTGATATCAAACGTCCGTTCGTAGCGATCATGGGCGGTTCCAAAGTATCCTCCAAAATCGGTATCATCGAGAACCTGCTCGGCAAAGTGGACAAACTGATCCTCTGCGGCGGTATGACTTATACCTTTGCGAAAGCACATGGCGGCGAGATCGGCGGTTCGATCGTAGAGCTCGACAAACTCGATGTTGCTCTTGGCGTAGAAGAACTGGCTAAGAAGAACGGCGTAGAACTCGTGCTCGCTCCGGATGCTATCTGCGCAGATAGTTTCAGTAACGATGCGAACCAGAAGATTTTCCCGGCAAATGCAATTCCTGAGGGATGGGAAGGTCTCGACGCAGGTCCTGAGGCCCAGAAGAAATTTGCAGCAGCTATCAAGGGTGCCAAGACTATCCTTTGGAACGGTCCTGCAGGTGTGTTTGAGTTCGATAATTTCTGCGGCGGAAGCCGTGCTATCGGTCTGGCTATCGCAGAGGCAACCAAAGAAGGAGCTTTCTCCCTCATCGGCGGCGGTGACTCTGTCGCATGTGTCAATAAGTTCGGTCTCGCTGACCAGGTATCGTATATCTCTACCGGCGGCGGTGCTCTCCTCGAAGCTATCGAAGGAAAAGTACTCCCGGGTGTAGCAGCTATCAAAGGTGAATAATAAATTTTAATTCGTAATTACAATGGAAGTTGTTGGAAAAATAATTCAAGTATTGCCTGCGCAAGAAGGCGTAGGCCGCAATGGCAACCCGTGGAAAGTACAGCCGTATGTACTGGAGACACTCGACCAATATCCCCGCAAAGTGCATTTTGAGGTATTCGGCGAGGATCGTATCAAACAAAACCCCTGTGAGTTAGACCAACTCGTTACCGTTTCTTTCGATATCGAGAGCCGCGAGTTCAACGGACGTTGGTACACCTCTATCCGTGCATGGAAGATCCAGCAAGGCGATATGACGCAGGCCGGCGTAGCTCCTGCAGCTGCACCGCAAACGGCAGCTCCTGCAGCCGCTGCGGCTACCGCACCCATTGAGTCTGCTCCGGCAAACGTAGATCCGTTTGATGCTACGCCGGGTGACGGCACCAGCGATCTGCCCTTCTGATGCGTAAGTGGGTTAAGATATTATTACCTATTCTCCTGTTAGCAGGTGGCGCGATTCTTTGCGCCATCCGCTGGCAGGCTTGGTTCGGTATGCCTGCCGAACCGAAATGGAACGGAGAGACGAGCGACTATACATTCCCTGCTTTCGAGCAAGATACCACTCCTCAGTCGCTCGATGTACTCATTTTAGGCGACATCCATAGCAAGCTGACGCGCGCTGACTACGACACACTCGCTGCTCGTGTTCCGCAAGTGGATCTGGTCGTGCAGACAGGAGACTGGATGGAGCGGGGACAGACATATTATCAGCAACTGCTGCTTCGCGAATGGACCAACAGTCAACTCTACGGGCTGCCGGTTATTGCCAGCCCGGGCAATCATGAATATTCCAAAGGGCTGCATAAAACGCTTTCTCCGGCATGGGAAGAAACCATAGAACACCCGCAAAACGGACCTGTCGGTGTGCCCGGAGCTCATTATTACGTAGATCTGCCGCAGGTACGATTCATCGTCATTGACACGAATCCGTTGGACCGCTTGGTCTATCTTACCAGAACGGTGACATGGTTACAGGAATTGCAGAAAGGAGCTGGCGACCGATATATCGTTGTGCTGATGCACCATCCTGTGCTGTCTGTCGGCAAAGGACGTGCAAACCCTCTTATCTATTCCGCTTTCCGGCATGCTCTTGGCCAAGCTGATCTGGTCCTTGCCGGACATGACCATAGTTACATGCGGCAGACACCTTTCGTGGTACTTAACACTGCCGGCAAAACAAAATCCCAGCGTACACATCTGCATGCTCAGGT
>JAGCFY010000121.1 GCA_017649845.1 Paludibacteraceae bacterium | reverse complement strand
GGAGATCTTCTCCAGTTTCTCTTCCGGTGTCTTGCGGTCAATGACATAGATCATGATTTGCTTCGGTTGCAGTTGCGCCACAGCCCGATACCATGCTTCCAACTCTGCCGGCGAAGTATTATCAATGATCTCTCCTGCATGTTCGCCGCGCAGGAAACAGGTCTGGAGCGTGAAATCGCCGTTGAACTGCTGTAGCCACTCTATAATTTTCCCCACCTTCAGTTCCTTATTCACCGGCCGGTCTATACGATGCATCATTTTATCTGTGCCGGCATCCAACTTGAGAATTCTGTTGTCACAGAGCCTTAGTGCTTCCATTACATCCGGTCTGCCGAGTTGCGTCGAGTTGCTCAGCACGCTTACCTTGGCCTTCGGACAGAATTTATCCCGCAAAGCGCAGGTATCCCGCATTATACCTAAGAAATCCGGATGAAGCGTAGGCTCTCCATTGCCGGAAAAAGTGATCACATCCGGTATAACTTCTTCTTTCTGCAAGCCCTGCAGTTTAGCCTCTAATGCTCGTTTTACTTCTTCGCGTGTCGGCAACACAGGGTGCAGCACCTGTTCATTCCATCCGCATTCGCAATAGACGCAATCGAAGGTGCACAATTTGTGCTCCAGCGGCATAATCTCCAGGCCCAGACTGATTCCTAAGCGCCGGCTGTGAATCGGGCCATATGCAATCTCTCCAAATAACATTTATACGCTTTACAAATTTATCACTCTGTTTCCAAGGATCTTGCAGATCTCATTCCTTGCCTGGATTAACTCCGGCTGGTGCGCCAGGATCTGCAGTTGTCGGTCTATGTCATTATTTGCCTGCGCCTCTTTCAGTCCCTGCTCCAGTTCTGCTATTTGCATATTAATAACCGTCAGCTTGATCTCGAACAGCAACTGCGTTACCAATTCTCCGAGACGCTCTTCAAAATCCGACGAAGCGAACTGATATCTCTCAGCAATCATATCGATTGCTATGGCACTGATCAGCGGATCGTGATGGAATTTATAGAATTGCTCCGCTTTGAATCCCTCATCCTTGCAATGGCGTTTGAACTCATCCATGATCTGTTGGAACACCTCATATGGCGGTTTTATCTCGTCTTGCTCGAGTGTGTAGATAATTACATTGCCTATGGTACTAACCACTCCGTTCACCTCTATCGGGCGCTCGCCATACCGCACTACCAATTGCAGCAAGTTGTAATAATTCTTCTCCAGCTGCGTCTCCGGCTTGATCTGCACATGCTGTACGTGCACAGGCTTTGCCGCTACCTCCACTTTCGTCTCCTCGATCTCTATCCTCGTCTCGCCGCTCTCCTCGCTCTGCTCATGGTTTTCCTCCTGTTTGCGACGTTCCTCCATCTTCTTTCTGCGTAACTTGACCACCTCCGTAGTCAATACTTGCTCGCTCATATGCAGCCTTTCGGAGCAGTCTTTGATATATACTTGCCGCGTTATTATATCGGGGATAATAGCTATCGAAGCCGTGATATCCTTTATCAGTGCTGCGCGTTTTTGCGGATTATCGCCTGCATCTTTACTCAGCAAAGCGGATTTGAAACGGATGAAATCCGTCTTGTTTTCCTCTATATAACGAATAAACTCCGTAGAGTCATGGCTTTGTGCGTAGCTATCCGGGTCCTCTCCATCTGGCAGTAGTACCACATTGACATTGAATCCTTCCTCAAGGAACATGTCAATTCCTCGAAGCGCCGCATGAATACCTGCCGCATCTCCGTCATAGAGCACCGTGATATTACTGGTAAATCGTTGAATCAGCCGTATCTGCGGCTTCGTCAACGCGGTCCCTCCACTCGCTACCACATTCTCTATGCCCGACTGATACATCGATATCATATCCATCTGTCCTTCCACGAGATAACACATGTCTGCTCGCGAAATAGCCTGTTTGGCCTGGAAGAGACCGTACAACTCATTCGTCTTCGAATAAATGATAGAGTCCGGCGAATTGACGTATTTACCTACGTTCTCTTTCTTCTTCAATATACGTCCTGCAAAAGCCACCGGCTTACCGCTCACAGTAAAGATAGGGAATATTACGCGGTCTCGGAACCGATCATACAGCCGACCGTCTTCACTCTTCCCTACCACACCTACGCCGATCTGCGTATTTACATCATTCAGTATAAATTCCTCTTTGAATCCTTTCGCTTTTAGTGCTTTTGCCAGCGGATTGCCCTTCTCCGGAGAGTAACCTAACTGGAACTTACGAATAATATCGTCTCTCAGTCCTCTCTCTCGGAAATAACCCAAACCTACCGCCTGACCTTCCGTTGTTTCCCATAACTGCTCCTGAAACCATTTATTGGCAAAATCATTGACCACAAACATGGATTCGCGGTTATCTTGCCGTTGCTGTTCCTCGGCTGTCATCTCGCGTTCTTCCACCTCAATGTGGTATTTCTTGCCTAACTGCTTTACAGCCTCAACGAACGTACACTGCTCGATCTCCATGATGAATTTAAGGGCATGTCCGCTCGCACCACATCCGAAGCATTTGTATATACCTTTGGAAGGACTAACGGTGAACGAACCTGTTTTCTCATGGTGGAACGGACAAAGACCAATGAGGTTCGCACCACGTTTCTTCAACGAGACGTAGTCGCTTACAACCTCTTCTATCTTAGCCGCAGCAAAAATCCTATCTATGGTTTCTTTAGGGATCATTCGCTATAGAATAAGTACATTCCTATTTTGATATTCCATTGATCGAGACGACCGCGGGTATGATTTCCGTTCACAAAATCTACATTCTTGTACGGGTTTATCAAGCCGAAATCATAGCCTCCGCGTAAGAAATAACGTTTGTATTGAAATCCGGCTCCAACACCCCAGGTTACATTGAAACGTTTGAGTGCTTCATCATTCACGTCGGTTTTGTATGCACTATTTTTAACACCATAAGTGGTCGTTATTTCACCCGTTGCCACGTTCTCATCCTGAAGGTCCTGACGCATCGTGAAAGTCAGACCGCATTGAATCGTCGGTCCCGTGTAAAGCATCAAGTAAGTCTCTTTGGCAATTTCGAATTTATACTGCCAATCCACGAATAACTCCAATTCCTGATAGGTAATAAAACGGCGGCTCTTGGGGTACACATTATAATTCGGATTCTCCGATTTCCATCCGCCATTCTTCGCTCCAAAGGTATAGTTGAGACCTATTGACGTACCGAAACCTGCAATGAAACTGCCGTCATACACTACTCCCACTTTGAATCCGTTCAGTTTCTCCACGTGGTTCAGCGTGTCGCGATGCGTGTTGTCATTCACACGCAGAATTGGCTGCGCCCAGCCTATCTGAATACCAAAACCCTGCTTCGGCATGTCTGCCGCCATTCCGCTCATTGCCATTAAGACAACCAAACATGTTAAAATTATTTTCTTCATATCTTATTTGTTAATTTTCCTAAACACGTCTTCGGGTCCTGTAGGCCGCACCTCCACAGCCCAGAAGAAGAGCGCCAACCTATCTCCGCCACTTGGAATCTGGTCCATTGGATAGAGCACACCCGTCGTCTCTTTTGTAAACCGCATATGGTGCATCTGCCGGTCCTCGATATACATTCGGATAAAACTGCTCTCGGTTGTATTCAGACCTACATATTCACCATCATCTTCCTTCGCATAATAAATCGTCAACGCATTACCGCTCATGTCGATAATATCCAGTTCTCCGTCCTTGATATACGCTGTCACTTCCTTACCGCTCATCTGGTTATAAAAATCAACCGAATCCTCCATCACACATAGCGCACTACCCACTCCATACATATGCTCTACCGCACCATTGACAATATATACCGTCATACTGTCGGCCGATATCTGCTGGTTGTCATTCCAACAGATCGGTTTTTTGTATAGATGCATTGTACTATCTGACCCCAGATAAACCATCGAGTCACACACCATTTGTGCATCGTTGCGATAAACACGCACACCGTAATGTCCGCGCATTCGCTGGTACGTGCTGTCCATACGAGCACTATCCTCAAAATGCAGTTCTTCGGTAAACAAGGTGTCCGCATGGATATACGTGATATGCGCTGTGTCCGACCAATCTACCATCAACGCGCTATCGGTCGCATACCCTCGGTTGTGGTCCTCGTACATCTGACCATACTCGCCGTATAATGTCGCCTCGCGCGTCGAGTCCACCATCTGCATCTGGCCTAACACCTCGCCAAAACCGATCCGTTTGTCATAATAAATCGTGTCGCCTGTCATCACCTTGCCATCCGCATGGTGAACGACCGACCTGTCAAGCAACATAGACCGCTCATTAGCCGTATTGTACCATCCGCGCGAAGAATGGATATCCGTCTCTTCCTCATAAATGATATCGGTCGGACTGACGATATCGGCTATCTTCGTCTCGGTGTTATACAGCATGGTATCGCTTGTCAGCACAAACTTCGGATTAACCAGTTTCACCTCTTTACTAAAAACAGCGCGCTTGCTATCCGGACGGTAGTTTCCGCGAACGGAAGTCAAGGTGTTCAGACTGTCTTTTACCGTTCCTCCTGTCCAGTAATACGCTACTCCTGCAGCACGATCATAGTTCATACTGTCGGTCGTCAAGACGGTCGGGTTCTCGTTCTTCCTGCCGTGAACAAACTTCACATGCCTTCGCATCCTGGCCAGTTTGGTGTTGCCGTCATAGAATAACTTGTCACCGAACCCCTCCAGCGTGTCACCTTGTACGAAACGCACGTGGCCGAAAGCATCCAGCGAATTAGTATTCTCGTAGAAATAAGCGCTATCGCAATACATCAACATCTCTTCATGCCGAAAGAGTACATTGCCTTTTAGTATCTGTGCATCGGCTATCCGCTCCTGGTCGAATTGCAAATTATTCGCCCTCTCCAGATACACCATCGTCTGGCCGAAGGAATAAGGAATAAGGAATAAGGAATAAAGACCGAATAGAATCGGTCGTATCATTCTTGTCTTTATTCCTTGAGTGAACATAGTGAACGGTCTTTAATCTTTTAGCGGAGCGGTCTTAATGTATCCATCCGGGGAACTCGAACTCGCACCCCTGCCACTCCGGGCTGATCTGGATATAGGTTGTCTTTTGTTTCTTGAGTATCCAATCGTGGATAAACTCGCCGCTAAGCTTATTCTCCAGCATCGCTTTTATCGTTTGGAAATCATCGGTCAGGTTCGCGCGATGAACGTCCACTTTCTTTTTAACGCGCACGATAGCACATACTTCTCTGTTTTTCGTCTGGTCCATCATCACAAACGGCTGCGATACATCCCCTTCATTCAAATTATATATCTGTTTCGCTATCTCTGGTGCCAGATCCTGGTATTCAAACTTACTGCTGCCGGTGTTGGGGTTGATCATCAGACCCGCATTCATGACTGTATTCTTGTCTTCCGAGAAACGGAGGACTGCCTGCTCGAACTGAATACTGTCAGCCTCGATCAACTGCCTGATGCTATCCAGACGCTGGATGGCAT